>JAIYAB010000029.1 GCA_027489275.1 Hyphomicrobiales bacterium | reverse complement strand
GGAACCCGCCCGTGCGCCCCACCAGCGTCCACACGAGTGCCGACAGCGAGCGCTCCCGCGGCGGCACCGGCGCGACGGCGGACGTGACCGCCCGGCCGAACAGGCCCGCTCCGACGGCGCCCGCATCGGCATTGACCACGATCGCCTCCGCGCCGAGCCGCTCGCCGGAGGCGAGGCGCAGCCCGTCGACCGCCCCGCCCGCGGTGGTGATCTCGGCCACCTCGCAGTCGCAGCGGATCTCAGCGCCGAGCCGCGTCGCGACGCGGGCCAGCGCCTCGGCGAGGCGGTACATGCCGCCCTGCACGAGCCAGACGCCGTCCTGCTCCACATGGGCGACGAGCATCAGCGTGGCGGGGGCGGAGAACGGCGAGGAGCCGCAATAGGTGGCGTAGCGGCCATAGAGCTGGCGCAGCCGGGGATCGGCGAAGCTCTCGCCGAGCGCCGACCACATGGTCGAGAACGGCGCGAGCCGCATCAGCGCGCCGAGCCGGCCGAAGCCGACCCGGCTCGCGAGCGACACAGGGTTCGGCCGCGAGTTGCGCAGGAACGGGTGCTCCAGCGTGCGGAAGATGTCGCGCGAGCGGTCGCAGAAGGCACGGAAGCGGCGGCCCTCCTCAGGACCCGCGAAGGCGGCGATCGCGTCCTGCGAGCGTTCCACGTCGGCGAAAAGGTCGAGCCGCTCGGTGTTGCTCCAGGCATGGCGCGCGAGCAGCCCGGCGCGCTGGAGCCCCACCTCGCTTTCCAGCGACGTGCCGGCGGCCTCCATCAGCTCGTCGAACACCCAGCGCATGGTGAAGACGCTCGGCCCGCCGTCGATGCGGGCTCCGCCGACCGGAATCTCCCGCATCTTGCCGCCGGGCGCCGCCGCGCGCTCGAGAACCGTCACCTGCGCGCCGCGAGCGGCCAGGTCCACGGCGGCGGTGAGGCCGCCGATGCCGCCGCCGACGATGAGGACGCGTTCCCTGCTCACGGTCCGTTCCCAAGCACCCGTGCCGGCCCGGAGAGACGAGACGTCAGGCCAAAAAACATGTCGAGTGTCAATTCAAGATGACAGTTTTTGATGCGCGTCAAGGCCGGGCTTCACCGCGGCATGCAGGGTCGGGCGGTTTCCGGGAGACTGCCATGGACCGTCCGTCGTCCCGCATCGGGCCCAATGCCATCCTCCAGATCGCCGCCGTGCTGGAGGACCGGCGCGGCAGGGCGGCGTTGGAGCGGGTCTTCGCGCGGGCGGGCCTTTCGGCCTATGTCGCCGCGCCGCCGACGGCCATGGTGCCCGAGCGGGAGGTGGCGCGGCTTCATGTCGCCATGGCGCGCGAGATCGGCGACGCCGATGCCGAGGCGGTGGCGCGCGAGGCGGGCGAGCGGACGGCGCTCTACATCCTGGCCCACCGGATCCCCGGCCCGGCGAAGCGCCTGCTGCGGCTGCTGCCGCCCCGCCTTGCCTCGCGGCTGCTGCTGGCGGCGATTGGCAAACACGCCTGGACCTTTGCCGGGAGCGCCGCCTTCCGCGCCGCCGCCGGGCCGCCGGTCGACCTCTCGCTGGCCGGCTGCGCGCTGTGCCGCGCCAATCTCGCCGGGGGGCGGCTGCCGGCCTTCTACGCCGCCACGTTCGAGGGGTTGTTCAGGGCGCTGGTCGCCCGTCGAGCCCGCATAACGCCGCCCGGGCCGGGTTGGCCGGTGAGCTGGACGGCACGGATCGACTGGCGAGGACGGTGACGAGCGCGCCTCAACTGTCAAGTTGACAAGACAGTTGAAGTGTCAAACTCTATTGACGCCGCACAGGCGGCCCATGGAGATTGCGATGGATACCCGGTCGCGCATCGAAGCCGCCCTCGAGAAAGCCGTCGGCCGGGCCTGCGCCGGCAAGGCCCCGCCCGCCATCGCCGAGGCCGTGCGCCACGCGGTGTTTCCCGGCGGCGCCCGCGTCCGCCCGCGGCTGTGCCTTGCGGTCGCGGGAGCCTGCGGCGACGACACGCCGGCGCTTTCGGAGGCAGCCTGCGCGGCGGTCGAGCTGCTGCACTGCGCCTCGCTCGTGCATGACGACATGCCCTGCTTCGACGACGCGGCGACGCGGCGCGGCCGCCCCTCGGTGCACGCCCTCTTCGGCGAACCGCTCGCGCTGCTGGCGGGTGACGCGCTGATTGTGCTCGCCTTCGAGACGATTGCGCTCGAGGCGGTCGAATCGCCGGCCCGGATGGCCCGGCTGATCACCACGGTGGCCAACTCGGTCGGCCTGCCCATGGGCATCGTCGCCGGCCAGGCCTGGGAGGTCGAGCCGGACATCGACATGCGCACCTATCACCGTGCCAAGACGGGTTCGCTCTTCGTCGGCGCGGCAATGTCCGGCGCCATCGCGGCCGGCGCCGATCCCAACCCGTGGCGCGCCTTCGGCGATCGCCTCGGCGAAGCATACCAGGTGGCCGACGATCTGCGCGATGCGGTCGGCAGCGCCGCCGACATCGGCAAGCCGATCGGCCAGGACGCCGCGCACCACCGGCCCAACGCCGTGGGCCAGCTCGGCACGGGGGCGGCGCTGGCGCATCTGCGCGGGCTCGTCGAGGCGGCCATCGCCTCGATCCCGCCTTGCCCGCGGGCGAGCGAGCTGGAGACGCTGATCCTGAGCGAGGCCAAGCGCCTCGTGCCGAAGGAACTGGCCCAGTCGGCCGCCTGACACGACCGCGACCATGACGAGCGTGCCGACCGTGCCGCCGCTCGCGCCTCCGGCCTCGCTGGCCGAGCGCTGGTACCGTCTGCGCGACCGGCTGATGCGCAGCACGCGCTTCCAGCGCCGCGCGGCGGCGTTTCCTCTGACCGCATGGATCGCCCGCAAGCGGGCGCGCGAGAGCTTCGATCTCGTCGCGGGGTTCGTCTATTCGCAGATCCTGCACGCCGTCGTGCGCCTTCGCGTGCTCGAGACGGTGGCGTCCGGCCCGCTCGGCCTCGACGCGATCGCCGCTGCGACGGGTCTGCCGGTCGAATCGGCGCGGCGGTTGTGCGCCGGGGCGGCGGCGCTGCGCATCCTTCAGGAGCGCAGCGGCGGCTACGGGCTCGGCGACCTCGGCGCAGCGCTGCTCGGCAACCCGGGCGTCATCGCCATGGTCGAGCACCACGCGCTGCTCTACGACGACCTGCGCGACCCGGTTGCGCTGCTGCGCGATCCCTCGCGGCCGACGGCGCTGTCGGCCTACTGGGCCTATGCGCGCGAGGCGCCCGACGGCCTGACGCCGGACAAGGTGGCCGACTACAGCCGCCTGATGGCCGTATCCCAGCAGTTCATCGCCGCCGAGATCCTCGACGCCTACCCGATCGCGCGGCACCGCCGGCTGCTCGACGTCGGCGGAGGGGAGGGCGCCTTCATCCGCGCCGCCGCGGCGCGCGCACCGAATCTCGACTTCCTGCTGTTCGACGTCCCGCCGGTGGCCGAGCGCGCCCGCGCCGCCTTCGCCGCGGACGGGCTCTCCGGCCGTTGCAGCGCCTTCGGCGGGGACATGTTCGCCGATCCGCTGCCTCCGGGGGCAGACATCGCCTGCCTCATCCGCGTGCTCTACGACCACGGCCGCGAGCGCGCGCTGACGGTGCTGCGCAACGTGCGCGCCAGCCTGCCGCCCGACGGGACGCTGCTGATCGCCGAGCCGATGGCCGCGACGCCGGGGGCGGAGACGGTCGGAGCCGCCTATTTCGGCCTCTACCTGCTCGCCATGAAGGGCGGCGACTCGCGCAGCCGCGACGAGATCGCGGCCCTCGCCCGCGAGGCCGGCTTCTCCCGGATCCGTCCGGTCGACACGCGGAGCCCGCTGCTGACCAGCCTCCTGGTTGCACAGCCCTGACCCTGCACGGTCCTGTCGTCTTCGGGCACGCGAATTGATGCAGTGCAATGTGAAGACAGATTGACACTGAAAAGTGTCCAGCTAGACTTACACATGCAGTCTGGTCCCTGTCCGGGGCCGGTGGCCCAACCGAAGGGCGTCGTCGCCGTGAAAGCCCTGGCAGTCATTCTCGAGAAGCCTGAGCACCTCGTGCTCGGCGAGGTCGACCTGTCGGCCCCGGGCGACGACGACGTGGTGGTCGATATCGCCTACAGCGGCATCAGCACGGGAACGGAGCGCCTGCTCTGGTCCGGCCGCATGCCGCAGTTCCCCGGCATGGGCTACCCGCTGGTGCCGGGCTACGAATCGGTCGGCCGCGTGGTGCGTGCCGGTCCCGGTTCCGGCCGCGCCGAGGGCGACTTCGTCTTCGTGCCCGGCGCCCGCTGCTTCACCGATGTCCGCGGCCTCTTCGGCGGCGCGGCCTCGCGCCTCGTCGTTCCCGGCAAGCGGACGACGCGGATCCCCGAGGCCCTCGACGACAGCGCCGCCCTGCTGGCCCTGGCCGCCACCGCCCGCCACGCCCGCGCGGCGTCGAAGCCCGGCGACGAGTTGATCGTCGGCCACGGTGTCCTCGGTCGGCTCCTCGCCCGGCTCTGCGTGCTCGAGGGCGGCCATCCGGTGGTCTGGGAAACGAACCCGGCCCGCGCCCATGGCGCGCAGGGCTACCAGGTCGTCGATCCGGCCCGCGACACGCGCACCGACTACGCGACGATCTACGACGTCAGCGGCGACAGCGGCATCCTCGACCGGCTGATGATGCGCCTTGCCCATGGCGGCGAGATCGTGCTCGCCGGCTTCTACAGCGGCCAGCTCGCCTTCACCTTCCCGGCGGCCTTCATGCGGGAGGCGCGCATGCGCGTCGCCGCCGAATGGCGCGAGGAGGACCTCGTCGCGGTCAAGGAGCTCGTCGAAGACGGGCGCCTGCCGCTCGACGGCCTGATCACCCACCGCGAACCGGCGATGACGGCCCCCGCGGCCTACAGGACGGCCTTCGAGGATCCGTCCTGCCTCAAGATGGTCCTCGACTGGAGAACGGTCGCATGAGCACGACCCATACGCTGATCGATCGCCAGCGCGACGCGCTTCGCGCCGAGGCCGCCGTCGAGCCAGACGCAGTGCCCACGGCTGCGACGAAGCAGACGCAGGTCATCGCCATCTACGGCAAGGGCGGCATCGGCAAGAGCTTCACGCTCGCCAACCTGAGCTACATGATGGCCCAGCAGGGCAAGAAGGTGCTGCTGATCGGCTGCGATCCCAAGAGCGACACCACCTCGCTGCTCTTCGGCGGCCGCTCGTGCCCCACCATCATCGAGACCTCCTCGAAGAAGAAGCTGGCGGGCGAGAATGTCGCCATCGGCGATGTCTGCTTCGTCCGCGATGGCGTGTTCGCCATGGAGC
>JAIYAB010000206.1 GCA_027489275.1 Hyphomicrobiales bacterium | reverse complement strand
CAATTTCTGCCCGCGTGCCTCGACCGGCATGTGGCCGCTGCTCGAGGCGGGCCGCATCAAGGACGCGATCAAGATCCAGCACCTGATCGACGAGATGTGGGGCATCATCAAGCAGGGCCATCCGCTCTACGGCCACCAGTGCTACTCGAAGGCCCTGGCTGCCGCTGCCGGTTACCCCGTCGGCGACGTGCGCCCGCCGATCACGACGTTCAAGTCGCTCGGCAAGGAGGGCACGGACCGTGTCGCCAAGCTGGTGAAGATCATGGGCAAGCTCGACGCCATCATGGACAAGGTCGACGCCCGCGCAGCCCGCAAGGCCGCCGCGCAGGCGGAGCGCAAGGCCGCCTGACCGCAGTCCATATCTGCAGCAGAAGGCGCTCCGGGCCCCGGCCCGCGGGCGCCTTCGCCGTCTCAGGGGATGAGCCCCGCGTCCACCGGCAGGACGCGGCCCGTGATCCCGGACGACAGTCCGCTCGTCAGGAACACCGCAGCTTTGGCGACCTCCTCGGCAAGCGCGATCCGGCCGAGCGGCGTCTGGGCGGCAAGGGCCGCCAGCGCGTCGGCTCGGGCGGGGCCGCCCTCCTCCGCGCGGCGATCGATGCGCGAGACGAGGGCATCGGTGGCGATCGGCCCGGGCGCCAGCGCGTTGACGCGGATGCCGTGCGGACCGAGATCGAGCGCGGCGGCCTTGAGGATCCCGACAACGGCATGCTTGGTCGCCGTGTAGAGCATTTGCCGGGGGTGCGAGACGACCCCGTTGATCGACGCCATCAGCACGATCGAGCCGCCGCCCGCCTTCTTCAAATGCGGGGTGGTGTGCTTCAGGGTCACGGCGATGCCGCGGACGTTGACGGCGAAGACCCGATCCCACTCGTCGAGGTCGAGGCCCTCCGTCTCCCGCCAGGGCGGGACAAGCCCGGCATTGGCGACGACGCCGTCTATGCCGTCCAGCAGTGCCGTCGTCTGCTGCAGGGCCGACTCGACGGACGCCTCGTCTGCAACGTCGCAGGGGAAGGCGCCGCTGCCGGTCCACACTCCCGGCATTTCAAGGGCTTGCGCGAGATCCAGCACCACGACTCGGGCACCCGCCGCGACCAGGGCCTGGCCGATGGCGGCGCCGAGGCCGCGCGATCCGCCGGTCACGACCACGCGACGTCCGTCCAGCAGTCCCGTCGGGATCGTGTCGCTCATGTGTCCTGGCTCCCTGGTCCGAGGTCGAGCGCCGCGATCGCGCCGATCGAGACGGGGCGCAGCGGCGTGCGCGGGGCGAAGAAGTCGTCCGGGTGCGGCGACCGACCGCCGCGCTGCGCCAGAAGGTCGGCGGCCACCGGCGCGCAATAGCGGCCCTGGCAGCGGCCCATGCCGAGCCGGGTCGCGCGCTTCACCGCGCCGAGGCTGAGGGCGCCGGCGTCGCAGGCGGCCTCTACGTCGGCGAGGGTGACCTCCTCGCAACGGCAGACCAGCGTGTCCGCGTCCGCGAAGTGGTGGGTTGGGACGGGCGCATCGTAGAGTTGCCACAGCGCGGCCTGGAACCTCCGTGCGCGGGCGAGCGCGCGCCGCGCATCGTCGCGCAGGGCGGACAGGGCCGGCGTGGCCGCCGCGCCGCAGTCGAGCGCGGCGGCGACGCCCGCCAGCGTCCCCTCGGCCTCCGCGGCGCGGGCGCCGCCGAAGCCGGCGCCGTCGCCGGCGGCAAAGACCTTCGGCAGCGAGGTGCGGCCATCCTCGTCCCGTACCAGAGCGAGGTGTTTCCAGCGCGAATCGTAGCGCAACTCGCACCCGATCGCGGCGGCGAGTTCGATCGAGGGGAGAAAGCCATAGCCGAGGCAGAGGGTATCGGCATCGAGGAGGGTGGTCCTCGAGCGGTCGGGGCGACCGTCCGGGGAGAGGCGGGCGAGGGCGACCTGCTTCAGGACGCCGTCGCCGGTCGCCCCGCACACAACCATGCCGTGCAATATCGGGACGCGGGCGCGGGCGAGGGTCCAGCGGTAGCGCAGCCCCTCCGCCACGAGCGCCGGGGACGTGACGGCCATGTCGGCCAGAACGCCTGCCATGGAGGGCCTTATCCCACGGCTCGCCTCCGCGAGGACGACGGACCCGGCTCCCGCCTCGACGAGGGCGGCCGCCAACTGGAGATTGAGCGGCCCCGATCCGGCGATCACGATCCGCCCGCCGGGGACAACACCATAAGCGCGCAAAAGAGTCTGCGCGCCACCTGTGGTCATCACGCCGGGGAGGGTCCAGCCGGGAAAGGGCGTGGCTCTCTCGGCGGCGCCGGTGGCGAGGACGAGGCGGCGGTAGCGCAGGTGAAGGGGGCCGTCCGGGCTGTCGAGGAGGAGGTCGTCGCCGCCGGTGGTGGACCAGACGGCGGCGCCGCGCAGGTGGCGCACGCCGGCGGCCATGACGTCGCCCGCGAGCGCGCGGCCGCGGCGATGCTGCGTGTCGAGGTCGTCCGGGGCGAGGGGGAGGGGGTCGGCGGGCTGCTTGAAATACTGGCCGCCGGCCTGCTTGCGCTCGTCGACGAGGGCGACGGAGAGTCCCGCGCGCGCGGCCGCCAGCGCAGCGCGAAGGCCCGCCGGGCCTGCGCCGACGACCGCCACGTCCACCGCCCAGGGGGCTTGCGCCGCCGCGCCGGAAGACCGCGCCTGCGCGGCGCGCGGTCGATGCCGCTCCACCGTCATCCCGGCGGTCACCGGGGTCATGCAGGCGCGGACGGTGTCGCCGTCGGCGCTGACGAGACACTCGTGGCACACGCCCATGCCGCAGAACATGCCGCGGTCGGCGCCGCCGCGGGTCTGCCGGAGGGCCGCCTCGCCGGCGGCGGCGAGGGCGGCGGCGATGGTCTCGCCGGGGGCGGCGGCGACGGGGCGGCCCTCGAAGCTGAAGGACAGGTCGGGCGTCCGCGCCCCGACGCCGGGAAGGCGGACGCGGCGGCCCTGGGTCACCGGACGTAGCTCGCGCCGTTGACGTCGATGGTCGCGCCGGTGAGATGGCGGACCTTGCCGGTCGCCAGGAAGGCGACGAGCTCGCCGATCTCGGACGGGGGCACCCACTCGCCCATGGCGAGCGTGGCGCTGACCTTGTCCTCGCCGCCCTGGAGCGCGGCAAAGTCCTCCGACATGCGGGTGCGCACGACGCCGGGTGCGACGACGTAGCTCAGGATGTTGCGGCGCGCATAACCGCGGGCGATGCTCTGCGCGGCGGCCTTCACCGCGGCCTTGCTGGCGGCGTAGGACATCATGTCGGGATTGGTCGTTCCGCGCTGGGCGGCCCAGCTCGAGATGGTGACCATGACGCCGCCGCCGGCGGCGAGGTAGTGGCGCACGGCGTTGCGCATGAGGCGGGTCGGCGACAGCACGTTGATGCGCCAGTGGCGGTCCCAGGCGTCGTCCCAGACGGCGTCGTCGTCCTCGACGCCGCCGGTCGTCAGCATGATCGCGGCGTTGAGGACGGTCGCGTCGACGCGGCCGCGCCACGCCTGCGCCTCGCGCCACAGGCGGTCCATCGAGCGCGGGTCGGACTGGTCGGCCGACAGCAGCAGGCGGCGGTCGGCCGGGATGCCGGCGGTCGCGGCCTCGGCGCCGGCCCTGTCGGCGCCGTAATGGGCGACGACGGCCGCCCCGTCCGCCCCGCAGGCGGCGGCGATCGCGGCCCCAATTCCCTTCGACGCTCCGGTGACGAGGACGACTTTTCCCTCGAGCGCGCCCATTCTTGCGATCCTCTTCCGTTCCTCGCCGGGATGCTATCCAGCTTGTCCGCATTGCGAAAGAAATTATCTCTTTGCGAACATCTTGCATCGCCGGAATCAAGGCGTGTAGGCTCCCCACGATGGCATAGGACGGCCAGCGGCGCGCGGGACATCCCCCAAGGCGCCACGACCGGGGGGTGGATGTGCTGGCGGCATTGCGGGGCCTCGACGCGCTCAACCGCGCGGTCTACTACCTCGTCGGCGCGCTGCTGGCGGTCATCACGGTCGTCGTCTTCATCCAGGTCCTCGTCCGCTTCGTCCTGACGCATTTGGGCGTGAACGTCTCGGCGCCGTGGACCGAGGAGCTCGCCCGCTTCCTGCTGGTCTGGCTTGTGTTTCTCGGCGCCGCCGTCGGCTGCCGGAAGATGCAGCTCATCTCCCTCGACTTCGTCGTCAAGGCCGTGCCCGGGATCGCAGGGCGCATCCTGCGCTATCTCGCCCTGGCGCTCTGCCTGTGGCTGTTCGTGCTGATGGTCCGCTACGGGACGCAGTTCGTCACCATCATCGGCCGGACCGAGATGAGCCCGGTGATGCAGGTGTCCAAGGCGTGGGTCTACTGGGCGATGCCGGTGGCGGGCGTGCTGATGTTCATCAACACCTGCGCCTTTGCCCTGGAGGCGCTGCTGGAGGGCCGCGACATCCGCGAGGCCGCCACGCTCGCGGATACGGACTGACGCCATGCTCTTTCTCGTCAGCGTCATGCTCGCCCTGTTCGCGCTCAGCGTGCCGATCGCGTTCGCGCTCGGCATCGCGGCGCTGCCGTTCTTCCTCGAGCGCAACCTGCCGCTGATCGCGATCCCGCAGGTCATCTTCGACTCGATGGATTCGTTCGTGCTGCTGGCCGTGCCCCTCTACGTGCTGGCCGGGCGGATCATGATGCGCGGCGGCGTCGCGCGCCGGCTCGTCGACTTCGCGGTGGCGCTGGTCGGCTTCCTGAAGGGCGGGCTGGCCGCCGCCACGGTGCTGACCTCGATGCTGTTCGCCACCATCTCCGGCTCCTCGGCCGCGACGGCGGCGGCGATCGGGTCGACGCTGATCCCCGAGATGGAGCGCAAGAAGTATCCGCGCCCCTTCGCCGCTGCCGTGGTGGCGGCGTCCGGCGAACTCGGCGTCATCATTCCGCCCTCCGTGCCGATGGTGATCTACGCCGTGATAACCGGCGTCTCGATCACCGATCTCTTCATCGCCGGCATCATCCCGGGCGTGATGATCGGGCTGTCGCTGATCCTGACGATCATCTTGGTGTCGACGCTGCGCAACTACGGCGACCGCGAACCCTTCGTGGTCGGTCCTTACCTGGTCAACCTGGCGAAGGCGACGTCGCGGGCGACGCTGTCGCTCCTGCTGCCCTTCATCATCCTGGGCGGCATCTATGGCGGCATCTTCACGCCGACCGAGGCGGCCGTCGTCGCGGTGGTCTACGCGCTGGTGCTGGGCTGCTTCATCCACCGGGAACTGCCGCTGCGCGACCTGCCCAAGATCTTCGCCGAATCGGCCTTCACCTCCTCGGTGGTGATGATCATCGTCGGCTTCGCCTTCGTGTTCGCCTATGCGCTTGCGCTCATGCAGGCGCCCCAGCAGATCGCCGCCGGGATCAGGGCTGTCTCCGACGACCCGATGGTCTTCCTGCTGCTGGTGAACCTGTTCCTGTTCGTCGTCGGGATGTTCATGGAGACGTTCGCGGCGATCATCATCCTCGCGCCCGTCCTCGCGCCGGTCGCGGTCCAGCTCGGGATTGATCCCGTCCACTTCGGTCTGATCATGATCGTCAACCTGGCGATCGGGATGGTGACGCCTCCCGTCGGCGTCAACCTGTTCGTCGCCTGCGGCATCGCGAAAATCTCGATGGAGCAGCTCATGCGGCCGCTCCTCGTGTTCCTCGCGGTCCTTGCCGCGAACATGCTCGCGATCACCTACGTGCCCTGGCTGAGCCTCGCGCTCATCCGATAACCAAGGAGGAAACACCCATGAGCTTCATGACTCGCATCGGTCTGGCCTTCGTCGGCCTGACGGCCATGACCGGCGTCGCGCAGGCGCAGGCGCCCATCGAAATCAATGTCGGCCACGTGCTCAGCGAGCGCAGCTTCTACCATGTGGCCGGCCTCAAGTTCAAAGAGCTGATGGAGGCGCGCTCCAACGGCCGGGTGAAGGTCAACGTCCAGTGCTGCGGCGCGCTGGGCAACGAGGGCCGCATCATCCAGTCGATCCGCACGGGCGTCATCGATGCCGGCTTCAACGGGCTGGGCTCGCTGGAATCGACGATCGCGGAGTACCGCGTCCTGTCGCTGCCGCACCTGTTCGACAACCGGCCGCAGGCCGAGAAGATCCTGCGCGGCAAGGTCGGCGAGGACCTGCTCAAGCTGGTCGAGCCGCACGGCATGATCGGGCTGGGCTTCGGCGCGATCTTCGAGCGCCACATCGCGACGCGCGACCGGGCGATCAACACGCCGGCCGACCTGAAGAACCTGAAGATCCGCGTGCTGCAGACGCCGGGCTGGGTGCAGGCCTACATCGCTGTGGGCGCGCAGCCGACGCCGATGGCTTATGGCGAGGTGTTCCTGGCCATGCAGAACGGCGTCGTCGACGCCCTCGAAGTGTCGTCGGACGCGATGGTCGCGGACAAGTTCATCGAGGTGACCAAGCACTACGCCCTGACGCGCTTCCACCAGTCGACCACGATGTTCGTCTACTCGCAGGCGAAGTTCAACGCGCTGCCGGCCGACATCCAGGCGATGGTGCGGGCGGTGACGCCGGAGGCCATTGCGGCGGGCCTCGACTTCCACAACAAGTTCGGCGACGAGGCGCTGGCCGCCGTCCGCGCCAAGGGCATCGCCGTGACCGAGCCGGCCATCGGCCCGTTCCGCGAAGCCTCCCGCCCGTCCTGGGACATCATCCTGAAGGATGCCGGCCCGAACGGCCGAGCGCTCGCCGACCAGATCGAGGCGGCCCGCAAGGCCGCCAACTGAGAACGGTCCTCTCCGGCACGCGCGGCAACCCGCGCGTGCCGGCCCATTGGCGTCGCGGCGGCTTCTCCTGCGCCAAGATGCTGCACCCGCGACAGGCGCGAGCGGGTAGGCAGGCGCAAGGCCTGACGTCACACTTCAATGCGATCACGGGGGCGCCGGCCTCCGGGTCGCGCTCCAGGACGATCCGGGTCCGAAGCACACGAGGGTAGGGATCATGTCAACGGAAGCGACAAGGCTGCAGCGGTTCCAGGCGCTGCTCGCGGGCAAGGCCGACCTGGCCTACATCCCCATCTGCACCGACCTCGACTACCTCGCGGGTATCCCGCGCGACATTCCGAATTTCGGGGTCACTCTTCATCCCGGCGGCTGGCTGGAAGGCGCCTGGCTCACGCCGACGCACTCCCCCGTGCTGGCGCTGCCCCGCATGACGGCCGAGTACGGCGGCCGCGGCGCGTCGCAGGGCATCGAAGTACGGGTGCTCGGCGATTTCGACGACCCGACCACGCTCGTGCGCGACATCCTCAAGTCCTTCAAGCTGCCGGCCCGCCCGCGCGTGGCCGTGAGCGACAAGGCCGAGGCGGAGTCGCTCGTCCACCTGCAGCAGATCCTGCCGGACGCGATCTTCGTTTCGGCCACGCAGATCCTGCGCGAACTGCGCACGGTGAAGAGCCCGGCCGAGATCGCGACGATGAAGGAGGCCGGCCGGATGACGGAGGCCGCCTTCGCCGAGGTGCTGAAGAAGCTCAAGTTCGGCATGACCGAACTCGATGTCATCGCCGAGGTCGACTACCAGATGAAGCGGCAGGGCTCGCTCGGCGCGACCTTCACGACCTCGCTGTACAACTCCGGTCCCAACCACCCGCTGCTGATGGGCAAGCGCCTGGAATCGTGGAAGCGGGTGCTCGAGCCGCCGGTGTCGGTGCTGTTCGACTTCGGCGCCTCGCACCAGGGCCTCTGCTACGACTTCGGCCGGACGGTGTCGTTCGGCGAGCCGTCGGCCGAGCAGGTGAAGGTGCACCGCCTGATCATGGAATCGCAGCGGGCCGGCATCGCGGCGCTGAAGGCCGGCGCAGCGACCTGCGAGCAGGTGGACCACGCGGCGCGCCAGTACCTCGTGGATGCGGGCTACGGGCAGTATTTCCGCCACCGCCTCGGCCACGGCATCGGCTGGGACGTGCATGAGCCGCCGTTCCTGACCAAGGGCGACACGACGGTGGTGCAGGAGGGCATGATGTTCACCATCGAGCCCTCGATCTTCCAGGCGACGGGACCGAGCGCGCGCGTCGAGGACGTGATCGTGGCGCGACCGGGCGGCGGAGAGCCGTTGACCAAGGGATTCCAGGATCTTTTCGTCGTCGATCACTGACGGGGTTCGCATTGCGAACGCCCGTTCGCAATGCCATACTTCCGGGGCAACGGCCTGAGAGGCGCATCGTCCGCGAAAGCGTGATGCGCCCGCGTCCGGGCAGGGTGCCGAGCCGGAGTCCGGCCCGGCGCCGCGCGGACGGCAATCGCATTGAGCTGTCAATCGGGGATTGGGAGGTGCGCGTGAAGCTGTTCGTAGGAACCGTGTTGCTGGCGGCGCTGTCATTCGGGTCGGGCGCCTTCGCCCAGACCGCGCCGACGACCTTGACCATCGGCGTTCGCAGCGAGACGAGTTCGCTCGATCCGCACTGGACGCAGTTTCCGCAGGACAAGCAGGTCGAGGACCACATCTTCGAGCGGCTCGTCGCGATGGACCCGAACTCGCGGCCCATTCCGGCGCTGGCGACGTCTTGGAAGCCGATCAACGACAACACGTGGGAGTTCCAGCTCCGCCGCGACGTGAAGTGGCATGACGGCAAGCCGTTCACGGCCGACGACGTGGTGTTCACCTTCGACCGGCTGCGCGCCGGCATCGCGGGGGCGCCGGCGAGCCCCGCCTTCGTGCTGGCCAACGGCAACAAGCAGATCAAGAAGGTGGACGACCACACCGTCCACATCCAGACGACCGGCCCGTTCCCGACGATGCCGGAGGAACTGGCGTTCTTCTCGATCGTCGCGGCGCACCGCGCCCAGGGCGTGACGCCGTCGGTGGACTTCAACAACGGTCGCGCCACCATCGGCACGGGCCCGTATCGCTTCGCCGAATTCCGGCCCGGCGAGCGCGTGGTGGTGGAGCGCAATCCCGACTACTGGGGCGCCAAGCCCGAGTGGGACCGCGTCGTGTTCCGCCCGATCACGCAGGACGCCACGCGCCTGGCCGCGCTGATGAACGGCGACGTCGACATCATCGACTACCCGCCGACGCCGGACCTGCCGCGCCTGCGCCAGCAGAACAGCGGCTATTCGGTGAGCGAGATCGCTTCCGACCGCGTCATCTACATCCAGTTCAGCTACCGCGACCTCGAGCCCTTCGTGAAGAATCTCGACGGATCGCCCGCCACGGTGAACCCGCTGCGCGACGTCCGCGTGCGGAAGGCGATGTCGCTGGCGATCAACCGCGACGCCATCCGCGACCGCATCATGGGCGGCGCCTCCTTGCCGACCGGCAATATCGTGCCGCCCGGCTTCTTCGGCTACGCCGAACAGCTGAAGCCCGATCCGTTCAGTGCCGACGAGGCGCGCAAGCTGCT
Organism: Hyphomicrobiales bacterium; assembly: GCA_027489275.1. GTDB lineage: Bacteria > Pseudomonadota > Alphaproteobacteria > Rhizobiales > Beijerinckiaceae > Alsobacter. The sequence goes on along the minus strand of JAIYAB010000206.1, from coordinate 7,984 downwards.
GCAGCAGGCGGGGTTCGAGAAGGGCTTCAAGATCACGCTGCACGGCCCCAACAACCGCTACATCAACGACCAGGCGATCATCGAGGCGATCGCCCAGATGTGGACGCGCGTCGGCATCCAGACGGAAGTCAACACGATGCCGCGCAACATCTTCTTCACGGACGTGATCCGCGGCGACCCGATGACGATCCCGGGCTTCGACGTGGGCAAGTTCTCGGTCTGGCTGTCGGGCTGGGGCACGGCGTCGGGCGAGGCGGTGTACACGGTCCGCGGGCTGCTGGAATCGTTCAACCCGGAGGCCGGATCGGGCAACGCGAACTGGGGCCGCTACACCAACGCGCGCGTCGACTCGCTGTCGCGCAAGGCGCGCGTGACGCTCGACCCGGCGGCGCGCCTGCCGCTGCTCGTCCAGGCGACCGAGATCGGCCTGCGTGACTACGCGCTGGTCCCGATCCACTTCCAGGTGAACAACTGGGCCTTCAAGGCCACGCTGAACCACCGTCCGCGCGTCAACGAGCGGACCTACGCCTGGGACGTGACGAAGCGCTGACCGGCAGCGGCGCCGCCTCACCCGAGGCGGCGCCGCAGCCTGCCGCACCCCGCGCCGGCGCGGGGACGACCGGTTCGAACGCGTCGCGCTGCAAGGGCCGCCATTGTCCGTTTTCATCCTCCGCCGCGTGATGGAGAGCGTGTTCGTCATCCTGGTGATGACGTTCCTCGTCTTCTTCGGCGTCAGCGTGATCGGCAGCCCGATCGACATCTTCGCGGCGCAGGAGTGCGACCAGCGCTGCCGCGCCGAGCTGGCCCAGCGCTTCGGCCTCGACCGGCCAATCTGGGAGCAGTACATCCTGTTCCTCGGCAACGCGCTGCGCGGGGAACTCGGCAACTCGTTCCAGCACGGCCTGCCGGCGCTGCAGGTGATCCTGCACCGCGCGCCGGCAACGCTGGAACTGGCGTTCTCGGCGGTGTTCATCGCCTTCGCGGTCGGCGTTCCCCTGGGCATGTGGGCGGGGCTGCGGCCCTCCGCGTGGTCGAGCCGGGCGATCATGACGCTGTCCACCGTCGGCTTCAGCGTGCCGACGTTCTGGATCGGGCTCATCTTCATCATGGTGTTCGCGCTGTGGCTCGGCTGGCTGCCGGCCATCGGGCGCGGGCAGACGGTGTCGATCTTCGGCCTCGAGCTCAGCATCTTCACGCTCGACGGGCTTTCCCACCTCGTGCTGCCGGCGACGACGCTGGCGCTGTTCAACATCGCCCTGCTGATCCGGCTCACGCGGGCCGGCGTCGGCGAGGTGCTGCAGTCCGAATATGTCCGCTTCGCCCGCGCCAAGGGGCTGCAGCCGTCCCGAATCCTGCTGGTGCATGTGCTCAAGAACATCATGATCCCGGTGGTCACGGTGATCGGCATCGAGTTCGGCGGCACGATCGCCTTCGCGGTGGTGACCGAGACGATCTTCTCGTGGCCGGGGATGGGCAAGCTGCTCATCGACGCGATCGAGGTGCTCGACCGGCCGCTGATCGTCGCCTACCTGATCCTCGTCGTCGTGCTGTTCGTGACCATCAACCTCATCGTGGACATCCTCTATTCCGTGCTCGACCCGCGGGTGCGGCTGGGAGGGCGGGCGCGATGAGCGCGGCGGCCGGGACGTCGGTCGACATCGAGGAGCGGCCGTTCCGGCAGTTCGTCCGCGACTTCACGCGCAGCCCCGGCGCGGTTGTTGCGCTCGTCGTCCTGACGGGGGTGCTGGCCGCGGCGGCGCTGGCGCCGGTGCTGTCGCCGCAGAACCCGTACGACCTGACGCAGATCGACATTCTCGACAACCTGCAGAAGCCCGGGTCCGAGAGCATGAGCGGGATGAAGTTCCTGCTCGGCTCGGACGGGCAGGGCCGCGACATCCTGAGCGCCATCCTGTACGGGCTGCGCACCAGCCTGATCGTGGGCGCGGCGAGCGTGTTCATCGCGCTGGCCATCGGGGTGTTCGTCGGCCTCGTCTCGGCGTACCGGGGCGGGTGGGTCGATACGGTGATCATGCGGATCGTCGACCTGCAGCTCAGCCTGCCGCCGATCCTGATCGCCCTCGTGCTGCTGGTGCTGCTGGGCGGGGGCGTGGACAAGATCATCCTGGCGCTGGTGATCGTGCAGTGGTCGTTCTTCGCGCGCACCGTGCGCGGGCTCGCCCTCGTCGAGAACAACCGCGAATACATGGATGCCGCGCGCGGCCTGCGGCTCGGCGGGCTGCGCGTGCTGTTCAGCCACCTGCTGCCGAACTGCCTGCCGACGCTGATCGTCATCGCCACGGTGCAGGTCGCCAGCGCCATCTCGCTGGAGGCGACGCTGTCTTTCCTTGGCCTCGGCCTGCCGCCGACGGAGCCCTCGCTCGGGCTGCTGATCGCCAACGGGTTCCGCTACATGATGAGCGGCAATTACTGGGTGAGCGTGTTCCCCGGCATCGCGCTTCTGGTCACGATCATGAGCATCAACGTGCTGGGGGACCGGCTGCGCGACGTGCTCAATCCGAGGATGGCGCGATGACCCTCCCGGCTCCCGCCGATGCCCCTCTCGTCGACCTGCGCGACGTCTCCCGGACGTTCGTCCGCAAGGCCGATCTCGCCGCGCGCATCCTCAACCTCGTCGGCGGCGACCACCGGGACGAGGTCACGCACGCGGTGGACGGCGTGTCGTTCTCCATCGCGCGGGGCGAGGTGGTCGGGCTCGTGGGCGAATCGGGGTGCGGCAAGTCGACGGTCGGCCGCCTCGTCGCGGGCCTGCTGACGCCGACCGGCGGCACGATCCGCTTCCGCGACGAGGACATCGCCACGTCCGACGGGCCTGGCCTCGCGGTGCAGATGGTGTTCCAGGACCCCTACGCCTCGCTCAACCCGCGCAAGAAGGTCGCCTCCATCGTCGGCGAGGCGGTGGGCGTCCACCGCATCGTGCCGGCGGCCGAGGTGGAGGCCTATGTCGATGCCATCCTCGAGCGGTGCGGTATCGAGCGTTCGCTCAAGCGGCGCTTTCCGCACCAGTTCTCGGGCGGCCAGCGCCAGCGCATCGGCATCGCCCGCGCACTGGCGGTGAAGCCGGAGCTTCTGGTGTGCGACGAGGCCATCGCCGCGCTGGACGTCTCGATCCAGGCGCAGATCCTCAACCTGTTCATGTCCCTGAAGGACGAGTTCGGGCTCACCTACCTGTTCATCAGCCACGACCTCGGCGTGGTCGAGCACATCAGCGACCGCGTGGTGGTGATGTATCTCGGGCGCATCGTCGAGCAGGCGAGCACGGCCGACCTGTTCGCGTCCCCGAACCATCCCTACACGCGCGCGCTCCTCTCGGAGGTGCCGCGCATCGACCGGCGGAAGTTGTCCTTCAAGCCGGTCAAGGGCGAGATCCCGTCGCCGCTCAACCCGCCGACGGGATGCCACTTCCACCCGCGCTGTCCGCTGGCCATGCCGCGCTGCGCGGCCGAGCGGCCGGCGCTGCGCGAGATTGCGCCCGGCCACCTGTCCGCCTGCCACCTGAACTGAGGCCCGTGCACGGCCCGCGGGCCGGATCGGGCAGGACGCCGTCCTGCCCGAATTCTCCTCGCCTACGGCTCGAGGCCGAGCAGGGTCGTGAGGTTGGTCCCCGGCGTGACGACCGGCTTGATGCCGCCCTTCGCGTCCGTCATCAGCAGCGTCATGCCCGGCCCGTAGCCGGCGCGCGGGCCGTCCGACTGGCCGATCACGGCGATGCCCACCGCTCCGCGCAGGTAGCCGTGCGAATAGCGGCTGTCGTAGTCCTTGATCGCGACGATGTCGCCGAGCCGCAGGGTGTCGAGCCCGTGCGCGGCGACTTCCTTGCGGTCCGTGGTCTGGATGTGGAGGCTGCCGCCTTCGCTGGTCAGGCCGGCTCCCGCGCCCACCATATGCGCCGGCACCTCGGCCACCACCGGGATGGCGATCTTGCCGTCGACGAGGGACGGCCGCAGCGCCTTGAACAGGTTCGGCGCCATGCTCTTGAGGCGCATGGCGTCGCGACCCGGAATCGCCATGCCGACGCCGCAGGCCTTCACGACGATCTTGTCGTTGATGGCCATCTTCTCGCGCTGCGCCTTCGGGATGTGGACGATGACGTGCTCTGAGAAGCGGCCCGATTTGCCGGTGACGACGCCGCGCGCGCCCTTGGCCTCGCCGGTCATCACCATGGCCGTGTTGCCGACGCAGGCGAAGATGTTGAGGCCGCGGTTGCCGAGGTCGTTGGGGAACGCGATGCTGATGCCGGGATGGATGCAGTCGGCCATCCATCCATAGGCGCTGTCGCCAACAGACACGTTGTAGACGATGCCGCCATAGGTCGGCAGCAGGAAGGGCGCGCCGTCGGCCGCGAGCCGGTAGGGCTCGGCCGGCAGGCCGGGCAGGCTCGGCTGCACGATGTGCCCCATCACCGACAGCGTGACGAGCTTGTCTTCGTTGAAGGCGACGGTCATGTCCGGTCCCCGCTCAGTCCGAGATAGTTGCCCACGTTGGCCTGCGGGTCGATGACCCACTCGATGCACGGCTCAGCGCACGTCATCAGCGTCAGGATGCCCGGCCCATGGCCGGTCATCACCGAGTCGCCGTGGATGCACAGCGCGATCGACACCGCGCCCTCGCGGTAGCTGCGGCCGTAGCGGTGGTCGGCGTGGTTGATGGCGATGAGGTCGCCGAGCTTCATCTGGTCGATGCGCGTCTCGCGCATCATGTCGCGGTCGCCCGACATCAGGTCCTGGTCGACGAACTCGCTGTTGAGCTCGGCGCCCGAACCCATGATGCGGATGGGCAGCTCCATCGCGACCGGCACGCGGATGCGCCGATCGTCGATCGCCTCGATCCGCATGGCCTCGAGCAGCCGCGGGCTCATCTTCTTCAACTCGACATGGGGATAGTCAAGCAGCGCGAGGCCTCGGCCGAAGGCCTTGATCTGCACCATGTCGCCGACATTGATCAGGTCGTAGACCGCGTCCGGGAAGTCGACGAGCAGCCGGGCGTGCTCGCCCGACACGATGCCGCGCGCCCCGGCGGCGAGGCCCGAGGTGACGACCGCGTCGTTGCCGATGCAGGTCAGGTAGTGCATCGCGTAGTCGTGCTGCTCGTTCGCCGCCGCGATGGAGACGCCGGGCTCGACATGGTCGGCGGCCCAGCCGAAGGCCGGGTCGCCGGTGCGCACGTTGTAGACGACGCCCGACATGCCCGGCAGTACGACCGACAGGCCGTCATTGTCCGGAATGTAGCCAGGCGCCCGCAAAGTAGGCTGGCTGACTGCGCCAGCCACCGCCATCGCGACGAGATCTTGAGCGTTAGTCCGCAACAACGAGACCCTCCACCAGCTGATGCGACACCGTGTCCGGGAGCGGAAAATTGTCGTGAGCGGGTGGCGCGGGGCGCCTCGCTCTCTGTTCTATTGTTAGACAATATGATTGAGTAGCAACGTACAAGACCATTTTGCGCGCAGCGACCGCCGGAGCCATGCCTGCGGACGGTCGCGCGGCAGGATGCGGCGCTCCCGAAGACCGACCCGGCCCGCGAAACCGGCCCGGCATTTGCATCGAAACGACCCAGCAAACCGGAGGAGTGGACATGTCACGCATGAGTTTCACACGGGCGGCGATCCCCGCCCTCGTCGCCATCCTGATGGCCTCGGCCGCGCCGGTGAGCGCGCAGGAGTTCGTGATCACCTGGGGCGAGGACAACGCGACGTCGGTGACCTACGACCCGCGCGTCACCCAGTCGCGCCACGAGGAGCAGGTGATCGTCAACGTGTTCGACCCTCTCGTGGGCGCGGACGAGAACGGCAAGCTCCATCCCTGGCTCGCGACCTCGTGGAGCGTCGCGCCAGACAACACATCCGTCACGCTGAAGCTGCGCGAGGACGTGAAGTTCCATGACGGTACGCCCTTCAACGCCGAGGCCGTGAAGTTCACCCTCGATACGATCGCCGATCCGAAGACGGGTTCGCAGGGTGCCGTCGACATGCTCGGCCCCTATGCCGGCACCGACATTCTCGGGCCCTACGAGGTCCGCGTGCGCTACAAGCGGCCCTTCGCCGGCGGCCTGTCGTCCTTCACCGAGAACGAGCTTTCGCCGGTGAGCCCCACGGCCGTGCAGAAGCTCGGCAACACCGGCTTCGGCCAGGCCCCGGTCGGCACCGGGCCGTTCCGGTTCGTGTCATGGGAAAAGGGTCGCGAACTGACCCTCGAGCGCAATCCCGACTACAACTGGGCGCCCGGCTTCTCGACCATCAAGGGCCCGAGCAAGGTCAGCAAGATCGTCATCCGCTTCATCCCGAACGCGGCGACCCGCGTCGCGGCGCTGGAGGCGGGCGAGATCCAGATCTCCGACACCACGCCCCCGCTCGACACCAAGCGGCTGTCCGACAGCGGCAAGTTCAAGGCCTTCGTGGGCCTCGCCGCCGGCCTGCCCTACGGCTACAAGCTCAACTCCTCGAAGGGGCCCTTCGCCGAGAAGGCCGTCCGCGAGGCGTTCTTCCTGTCCGTCGATCGGCCCAAGCTCGCGCAGAACCTGTTCTTCGGACTGGCGAAGCCCGCGTGGGGACCGCTGTCGCCGTCCTCGCCCGGCTACTGGACGGGCGTCGAGAGCTTCTATCCGGCCAGCCGCGACCGCGCGAACAAGGTGCTCGACGAGGCCGGCTGGAAGCCCGGCGCCGGCGGCATCCGCGAGAAGAACGGCAAGCCGCTGCAGGTGTACCTGCCCTGCATGATCGAGATCGACACGTGCACGGCCGTGCAGGCCGAGGCGAAGCGCGCCGGAATCGACGTCAAGGTCGAGAGCGTGCTCAAGCAGAAGCAGGACGAGCTGATCTTCGCCAACGACTACGACATCCTGCCGATCCAGTGGGTGAACAACTCGGCCGCGGTGCTGGACATCCCCTTCACCAGCCGCAACATCCCCGAGCCCGGCAAGTTCAAGTTCAACTGGGCGCGCTGGGCCGACCCGGCGCTCGACAAGGTGCTGGCGGACGCGGGCTCGGCGGCATCGCCCGACGATGCCAAGGCGCTCTACACCCAGGCGCAGAAGATGATCATGGAAGCCGCCATCTTCATGCCGATGCACGACCAGGTGCAGACGGTGGTGCACTCGTCGAAGATCAAGGGCCTGCGCTACGCGGTCGGCCAGTGGCAGGTGCGCTTCTACGAGGCCGAGCCGGCCAACTGAGGACCTTTCCCGGCGCCGCCCGCGCGGCGCCGGTTCCCATTCGCCTCCGCTCAGGTGGCGGCGTTGATCTTGTCCTGCGTCTTCGTGTCGAAGTCGGACGCGTCGTGGCGCTCGTGGAGCTGGAGCGCGGGCTCGCCGTTGACGCGGTTGACCATGCGGCCCCGCATCACGGCGGGGCGGGCATGGATCATGTCCGCCCAGCGCTGCACGTTCTTGTACTCGTGCACGGCGAGGAACTCGGCGGCCTCGTACTGCCAGCCCTTCACCAGCCCGCCATACCAGGGCCAGATGGCGATGTCGGCGATGGTGTAGTCGGGCCCGGCGATGTACTCGCTCTCGGCGAGCCGTCGGTCCAGCACGTCGAGCTGGCGCTTCACCTCCATGGCGAAGCGGTTGATCGGGTACTCCATCTTGCTCGGCGCATAGGCATAGAAGTGGCCGAACCCGCCGCCCAGGTAAGGCGCGCTGCCCATCTGCCAGAACAGCCAGGAGAGGCACTCGGCGCGCGGTCCCGCCTGCGTGGGCAGGAACGCGCCGAACTTCTCGGCGAGGTAGACGAGGATCGCACCGGACTCGAACACGCGGATGGGCGTCGGGCCGCTGTGGTCCATCAGGGCCGGGATCTTGGAGTTCGGGTTCACCGCGACGAAGCCGCTGCCGAACTGTTGTCCCTCGCCGATGCGGATGAGCCAGGCGTCGTACTCGGCGCCGGCATGGCCCAGCGCCAGCAGCTCCTCGAGCATCACCGTGACCTTGACGCCGTTCGGCGTGCCCAGCGAATAGAGCTGCAGCGGAT
>JAIYAB010000376.1 GCA_027489275.1 Hyphomicrobiales bacterium | reverse complement strand
CGAATCCGCGAGGCTTGTCGAGGTCGGAGGCGATCTTGGCGAGGAACTTGTTGTAGGACAGGCCCACCGAGACGCTGAGCGCCAGTTCGTCCTCGATGCGCCGCGCGAACCGGGCGAGCACGAGGGCGGGGCTCGCCCCGTGCAGGCGGCTGGTGCCATCGAGGTCGAGGAACGCCTCGTCGATGGACAGCGGCTCCACCAGCGGCGTGAGATCGCGCATCATCTGGCGGATCTGGCGGCCGACGGTCGCGTATTTCTCCATGTTCGGGCGCACGACCACGGCATCCGGGCATGCCTTCAGCGCCTTGAACATCGGCATGGCCGAGCGCACCCCGTAGGTGCGGGCGATGTAGCAGGCAGTGGAAACCACGCCGCGCTTGCCCCCGCCGATGATGACCGGCTTGTCGGCAAGCGAGGGATCGTCGCGCTTCTCGACGGCCGCGAAGAAGGCGTCGCAATCGATGTGGGCGATCGCCAGCGTGTCGCGCTCGGGGTGGGCCAGCAGCCGCGGCGAGCCGCAATGCGGGCAGCGCGACAGGTCCGGCGAACCGTCCGTCAGACAGTCGCGGCAGAACGGCGCGAGCGCGGGCGGTGACGTCGGCGGGCCCACCGTCGTCGCTCAGCCTTCGCGCAGCCCGTCGGCGAACGGGCCGGCGAGGACGGCGCGCGCCGCGGCGACGGCGGCTGGATCGCGTCCGGCGTTCGCGGAGAAGGAAACCAGCATCGACTCGTCCTCCGCAAGATGGTCGAGCACCGCGACCAGGAAGCCGGGGCTCGCCGCGGCCGCGCGAATCGTGTCCGGTGACAGTCCGGTGAGGGCCAGGAACCGGCTCAGCCGCTCGTCGTCCGAGGCCAGAAAGGCCAGCGCTTCCACGGCGATGGCCTGCGCGTCCGCGGCCCGGGCGGCGCTGCCGCCGATGCGTTTGTTCACGGTCGCTCTCCGGTCCGGTTTGTGTTTCGTCAACGTGTCGCTGTTATACCTCCCGCGTCGCGCGGTGACGATGGCGGGCATGGCGGGTTCTGGCGTGCGCGCGTGGCGGGCGCACCGGCCCCGGTTGCTCTGAAGGGACGGATCGATGCCCAAGAAGGTGCTCATCGTCGAGGACAATGAGCTCAACATGAAGCTCTTCAACGACCTCCTCGAAGCGCATGGCTACGCGACGCTGAAAACGGCGAGCGGCGTCGAGGCGATCGAGCTGGCGCGGCTTCATGCGCCCGATCTCATCCTGATGGACATCCAGCTTCCCGAGGTCTCCGGCGAGGACGTCACCGAGTGGCTCAAGAGCGACGACGATCTCAAGGGGATCCCGATCATCGCCATCACCGCCTTTGCCATGAAGGGCGATGAGGAGCGCAGCCGCCGCAAGGGCTGCGAGGCGTATCTGTCGAAGCCGATCTCGGTGTCGAAATTCCTGGAGACGGTCCGCAACTACGTCGGCGACGCCTGAGAAGGCCCCGCTGCCATGACCGCCCGCATTCTCGTCGTCGACGACATCCTGCCCAACCTGAAGCTGCTCGAGGCACGCCTGACGGCCGAGTACTTCGACGTGGTGACGGCGATGAGCGGCACCGAGGCGATTCCGATCTGCCAGCAGGGCCTGTGCGACATCGTCCTCACCGACGTGATGATGCCGGGCATGGACGGCTTCGAGCTGTGCCGGCGCCTCAAGGACGATCCGGGCACGGCCCACATTCCCGTCGTCATCGTCACCGCCCTCGACCAGCCGAGCGACCGGCTCAAGGGCCTCGATGCCGGCGCCGACGACTTCCTCACCAAGCCGGTCAACGAGATCGCGCTCGTGGCGCGCGTGCGCAGCCTCGTGCGGCTGAAGGCCGTGACCGACGAGCTGCGCACCCGCGCGCTGACCTCCCGCGACCTCGGCATCGGCGATCCGCTGATCCAGGCCGCGGCCGACAGCGGCCTCGACGGCAAGGTCCTCGTCGTCGACGACCGCGCCAGTTCGGCCGAGCGCATCGTGGCCACGCTCTCTCCGCACCACCGGGTGACGCTGGAGCCCGATCCGCAGCACGCCCTGTTCGTTTCCGCTGACGAGGCGCCGGACCTCGTCATCGTCAGCATGGACCTTGCCGGCTATGACGGGCTGCGCATCTGCAGCCAGCTCCGCTCGCTCGACCGCACCCGCAACATCTCCATCCTGGTCCTCGCCGAGCAGGACGACTCGACCCGCGTCCTGCGCGCGCTCGACCTCGGCGTGAACGACTATCTCGTCCGGCCCGTCGACCGGAACGAGCTCCTGGCGCGGGTGCGCACGCAGGTCCGGCGCAAGCGCTATGCCGATCGGCTGCGCGAGACCGTGCACGCCTCCATCGAACTCGCCATCGTCGACCCGCTCACCGGCCTGCACAACCGCCGCTATCTGGACAGCCATTTCTCCACGATGGTGGAGGAGGCGCTCAACCGCGGGCGGCCGATGTCGGCGATGGTGCTGGACGTCGACAAGTTCAAGGCGATCAACGACACCTACGGCCACGACGCCGGGGACGACGTGCTGCGCGAGTTCGCGCAGCGCGTGCGCCGCAGCGTGCGCGGCGTCGACCTTGTCGCGCGCTTCGGCGGCGAGGAGATCGTCGTGCTCATGCCCGACACGCCGCTCGAGACGGCCCGGCTCGCGGCCGAGCGCATCCGCGAGCGCGTGCAGGGTGAGCCGTTCCGCATCCACAAGGGCCGCAACAGCGTGCCCGTCACCGTATCCATCGGCGTGTCGAGCGTCGAAGGGCTGGGCGAGACGCCGCAGAGCCTGCTGAAACGGGCTGATCTGGCGCTGTACGCCGCGAAAAGCGGCGGTCGCAACCGCGTCATCGTTAATGCGCAGGCTGCGTAAACCTTATTCCGGCGCAATTTTACCTTAATGAGCGGTGAACACTGCGTCGATGCTGAGTCTGCTGGACTCGGCGATGGCGTTTGCTAGTGTGCCTCCACGTGAAGGGAACGACTTGCTCCGGGCGGAAACACCCGGGCAAATCAGCACCTTCACCCCAATACCCTACGGATGCTCAGGTCCGCCGCATCTCCTGGGTCCCGTGGGGTTCGGCCGGCTCGGAAGCGGCCGGAGTGGCCTCCTCGCAGGTCGCTTCCGGCCGGCCACCTCACCCTCGCACGAGGGTCGTGTTTAACGAAGTTGCTCGACTTTAAGTCGATTCTGCTTAACGGGCGCGGCCGCCCGGGCGCAGGCTACGGCCGGATGTCAGTCATCAGCCCCGGTCGAGACGCGAGAGCAACAGGTCGTGGCGGGCTCGCACCACGCTCCATTGGCGGTAGAACGCGATCAGCTCGTTCCAGGGCTTGGCGATCCGCGCGAGGCCTCCGATCGCGGCCACGACGGTTCCCACATCCGTGCGCCCCTGCAGGGCGAGCCAACCGCCCAGCGCGAGGATGGCGACCAGACCCAGCGTACTGAGCGCGTTGAGCGCGAATTTCGAGATCTGCTTCAGCCGGTTGATGCGCCGCTGGATGGCGTAGACCTCGTCGAAGGCGCGCCGCGGCTCCGCGCGATCCCCCTCCGCCGTCACGAGCGCGTCCGAGGCGTGCTGGATGAGCCTCACGCGGTCGCGCACGAGCATCGTCACGCGCCGCTGCACGCCCAGCACGATCAGCGCCTGCGGCGCGACCACCGCGAAAGCGAGGAGGCCCAGCATGGGCTGGCTGGCGGCGATGAACACCAGCACCGACACCAGCGTGCCGATCTGCACCACGGGGAGGGCGAAGGCCGTCCCCGCGAAGCTGCCGATCGTCTCCGCCTCGCCGGTCAGCATCGTGACCAGCGTCCCGGAGGGGACGG
>JAIYAB010000070.1 GCA_027489275.1 Hyphomicrobiales bacterium | reverse complement strand
GATGGTGCGGGCGGCATCGAGCAGCGCGGCGCCGGCCCGCGTCCTGCGTCGCACCTCCGGGTCCGCCTTGAGCCGCTCCATCACATGGATCGGCTGCATGACGCACAGCACGCGCGTGCCGGCATCGAGCGCCGCGCGGATCTCCGGCCGGTAGTGCAGCTTGAAGGTGGTCATGTAGACGATGAGGTCAGCCTGCCGCCACGCGTCGGCCAGCGTCCGGGAGGGCAGCGGGCGGCTGGCCGGAAACACGACCTCGTACGCCTCTGCCCCCAGCGCGTGCGCCGCACCCATGCAGGCCGCCGCATAGGCCGGGTTCCAGGCCGTGTCGGTGATGCACAGGCACAGCTCCCCCGGCGACAGCCGGCATGCGGCGAGCTGGTGGCGAAAGAGATCGACGAGTTCGACCGCGAAGGCATGGCTCGTGAAGCTGCGTCCATAGGCCATGGCGGTCTCCTCGTTCGTCCGGTCGGCCGGAGGACGAAAGGTGCCGGTCGGCGCCCTCCCGGGTCAAGCCGGACGGCCTGCCGTCAGCCCCGCCGCGCCGCGCGCAGCGTCCCCAGGACGAGGCACGCGCCGCCGGCCTTGCGCAGGCGCTGGCACAGCGTCTCCGCCTCGGCGCGCGAATCGGCGCCCGCGCGGACCTGATAGAACGCGCGCGTCCCCCGGCTGCGAAGCACGGTGCGCAGGATCATCGGGTCGCGGCCGGCCAGAATGCCGGCGAACCGCCGCTCCGCCCCGGCATAGGACGCCAGCGCGCGGGCGCGGACGAAGCCGGCGCTGAGCTGCACGCCCCACGGCTTCGCGACGCCCTCCTCCACGCGCTTCTCCAGCGCGGACAGGAAGGCGGAACGCCCCGGCGCGGCGAGGCCGGCGCGCACGTCGCTGCACGTCCCGCCGTGCGGCGGCACCAGCTCCGCGCCATCGCGCCGCGCGGCGATCCAGTCCTCGATGGTATGGCCGGTGATGATCGCGACGTAGTCCCGCGTCTCCGCCGGCACGACCGCCATGCCCCGCAACACGCCCTCGATCCGGCCCGGTCCGGCATTGTAGGCGGCGGCCGCCAGGCCGAGGTTGCCGAAACGCTCGGCGAGAGCCTTCAGAAACTCGGCGGACCGCGGCAGCGCCTGCACCGGGTCGAACGGGTCCAGCAGCCCCCGCTCCGCCGCAGTGCCGGGCATGAACTGCGCGATGCCCTGGGCCCGCACGCCGTAACGCGTCATCGGTCCCTCGACGTGGGGCCGGAAGCTGCTCTCCTGGTTGATCAGCCGGGCGAAGAAGGCGATCGGCAGGCCGTTGGCGACCGCCGCCGCCTCGACGAGCAGGCAGATCGTATCGGCGACCGGCGCCTTGACGGCCCGCTGCATGCCGAGACCGGGCAGCGCGTCGCCCTCCATCGCGGCCCGCGCCGGGTGACCGGCCAGGAGCAGCGCGGCCAGCACGGCGGCGGCGAAGGCGCGCAGCATCGTCATCCGGCGGCCGGGCGCGATTCCAGCACCATCTCCAGCGCGAAGGGCTGTTCCGGGTCCCGCTTGCGCATCTTGGGATGGGGGGTCGCGAAGTCGCGGGGTCGCCACGTCCGGAACGTGGCGACCTCGAGGCCGGCTGCCGCGGTCGCCTGCGCGAAATCCTCCAGCCGATGGGCGTAGGTCGGCATGTGCACCACCTCATCACGGTCGCGGAAATGGGCGGCGACGCCCTGCGCGGCAAGCTCGGGGTGGATCTCCACGATGGCGACATGCCCGCCGGGACGCAGCACGCGCTGCGCCTCGCGCAGCGGCGGGGCGAGCGCGTTCATGTGCTCCAGCACGAGGCAAAACAGGACCATGTCGACCGAGGCATCGGCAAACGGCAAGGCCGCTGCGAGGTCGCCCGACACGAGCGCCAGCGTCGGCGCTTTGGCGCGGGCCGCGGCCAGCATGCCTGCCGACAGATCGCACCCCGTCACCGACGCCGCGCCAGCGCGCGAAAGGGCCAGAAGGTTGCGCCCGGTGCCGCAGCCGAGCTCCAGCACGTCCCCGCCCTTCGCCATGCGCGCGAGCCCCGCGACGATCTCGGTCGCGGCGCTGACCATCGGGTTGTCGTACGCGTCATAGACCGCCGACCAGCGGTCATAGGCGCTTCGCACGGGCACGAGAGGGGGATCGTGGCTCATGCGGGAATGATGCGGCAGGTGATCCCTCGCAGGCAACCGTCCGGGCAGAGCGATCCGCCTCAGGCGTAGGCGGGGCCGGATCCCGCCGGCGTCGCGTAGGGAGACAGCGCGCGCTTGAGGAAGCGCCCCTGGCCCGGCGTGGCGAGGACGACGCCGTCGTCATAGGCCAGCGCGCCGCGCAGGATCGTCTTCACCGGCCAGCCTGTGACCTCGTAGCCCTCCCACGGCGTGTAGTCGGCCCCGTGGTGCATCAGGGCCTGGCTGATCGTGACTTTCCGCCCGGCGTCCCACAGGACGATGTCGGCGTCCGCGCCCACGGCGAGCGAGCCCTTCTGCGGGTAGAGGCCGTACATCTTGGCGTGGTTCGTCGAGGTGAGCGCGACGAACTGCTCCAGCGTGATGCGCCCCTTCACGACCCCCTAGGAGAACAGCACCGGCATCCGCACCTCGACGCCGGGAATGCCGTTCGGCACCCACTTGAACGACGTGCGCGCCCGGGCGTTCAGCTTGCCGGCGTCGCCCTCGTAGAAATAGGGGCAGTGGTCCGACGAGAAGGTCTGGAACACGCCGGTGCGGATGCCCTCCCAGATCGCGTCCCAGTCCAAGCGCGTGCGCGGTGGCGGGGAGCACACATACTTGCCGCCGCTTTCGTCCATGTTGAGGCCCTTCAGGTCGTCGGCCGTCAGCGAGATGTACTGCGTGCAGGTCTCCCCGTAGACCTTGAGGCCGCGCTGCTGCGCCCAGCGGATCTGCTCCATGGCCTCGCGACCGGAGACGTGGACGATCATGATCGGCACGTCGATGAGTTCCGAGTGGGAAATGGCGCGGTGCGCCGCCTCGCGCTCCACGGTCTGGGGCCGCGACACGGCGTGGAAGTAGGGAGCCGTCCGGCCGGCCGCCTCCAGGCGCTCGGTCATGAACTTGATGGCGTCGTATCCCTCGCAATGGACCATCACGAGCGCCTTCTCGCGGCGGGCGCAGTCGAACACTTCGAGCAGCTCGCGGTCGTTCAGGACCATGTCGTCATAGGTCATGAACACCTTGAACGAGGTGTAGCCGTCAGCGACGAGGGCCGGCAGCTCCTGGCCGAGCACGGTGGGAGAGGGGTCGGTGACGATCAGGTGGAAGCCATAGTCCACGAGGGACTGCCCGTCCGCCTCCTTGTGGTAGGCCTTGACGCTCTCGCGAAGGGATGCGCCGCGCGGCTGCAGCGCGAAGGGGATGATGGTCGTGTTTCCGCCGGCGATGGCCGAGCGCGAGCCCGTCTCGAACCCGTCCGCCATCCGCGCGCCGGGGGTGTGCTGGGCGAGGTGGACATGGCTGTCGATCCCGCCCGGCATCACCAGCAGGCCCGTCGCGTCGATGGTGCGGGCCGCATCGGACACGTCGGCGGCCAGCACGGCGATCCTGCCGTCCTTCACGCCAATGTCGCAGCGCGTCACGTCGGCCGCCGTCACCACCGTGCCGCCGCGGATGGCAAGGTCGAACTGCGCCATGGTGTCGTCTCCTCGATGCGGGAACGCGGATCGCGCACCCCTTGCACGCCTGACGGGAGCGCAGAACGAGGATCGCCGCAAGCGCCATGCGCGCCGGGTGTTCCAGGCGCGCCGCGTCATCGGGACGGCATTCGAGCACGAGGCCGCTGCGCGGGCCTGCGGCGAAGGCATCAACAAAAAAAGGGGCGGTCCAGGTCGGACCGCCCCCGTTCCTGGACGCGCGAGGCGCCGCCGTTCAGGAGACCTTGGTCTTGAAGCTCCCGAGGCCGTCCACATGGCCTTCCATCACGTCGCCACGCACGATCGCGCCGACGCCCGAGGGCGTGCCGGACATGATCAGGTCGCCCGGGTGGAGCTCGAACAGGCCGGAGAGGTAGGAGATCATCTCCGGCACCTTCCAGATCATCTGGTTGAGGTCGCCCTGCTGGCGGATCTCCCCGTTGACCTTGAGCCAGATGGCGCCCTGGGCGAGGTGGCCGACGGCGGAAGCCGGGACGATCTCACCCATCGGGGCGGAGTGCTCGAACGCCTTCGCGATCTCCCACGGGCGGCCCGCCTTCTTGCACTCGTCCTGCAGGTCGCGACGGGTCATGTCGAGGCCGACGGCATAGCCGTAGACGTGGTCGAGGGCCTTCTCGAGCGGGATGTCCTTGCCGCCCTTGCCCAGCGCGACCACCATCTCGATCTCGTGGTGCACGTTGCTGCTGCGCGGCGGATAGGGAAAGTCCGCGCCGCCGGTCACGACGGTGTTCGGGTTCTTCTGGAAGAAGAACGGCGCCTCGCGGTTGGGGTCGCCGCCCATCTCGATCGCGTGGGCGGCATAGTTGCGGCCGACGCAGTAGATCCGGTGGACGGGGAAGCGCGCGCCGGTGCCGCGGACAGGAACCGAGACGGTTTCCGGCGCCGGCACGACGTATGACGGGGTCGTGGCGATGTTCATCTTGCGGGGTCCTTGTTCTGCAAGAGGGGGAAGGGATCAGCGCGAGGCCGCGAAGTAGCCGAAGTGCTTCTCCAGCCTGGCCATGAGCTCGTTGAGGATGAAGGCGAAGGCGAACAGCACGAGCAGCAGCGCCCAGAAATGCTCCATCAGGAAGTGGGACTGGTAGACCTCGAACAGGGTGCCGAAGCCGACCACGGAGACCAGCAACTGGCCGATGATCACGCCTTTCACGGCGCGTATCACGCCCAGCCTGATGCCCGCCAGGATTTCCGGCAGCGCGGCCCAGATGTAGATGCGCGTGAAGGCCTGCCACTCGTTGGCTCCGAAGCTGCGGGCCATCTCGACCAGCGACGGCGAGATCGCCTTCACGCCGGCCCGCGTGTTGAGGACGATGATCCACATGGCGAAGAGCACGACCGTCAGGATGATCGTGGTCTCGCCGAGTCCGAAGATCACCATGATGACGGGCACGAGCGCGCTGAGCGGCGCGGAGAGGAACAGGTTCACCCACGGCAGGAGAAGGCGGTCCGCGATCACCGAGCGGCCCATCAGGATCCCGAGCGGAATGCCGACCAGGATCGCGATCGCGTTGCCGCTGAAGAAGGCACGCCCCGTGATCAGCAGCGCCTCGCCGAACGACGGGGTCGGCACGATCTCGAAGACGCGCACGATGATGGCCGACAGGGGCGGCAGGATGAAGCCGGCCTCCGTGTGGCCGACGATTTCCCACAGCACGGCCCAGACGATCAGGGCCGCCATCATCGGGAGCTGGTATCCGGCGATCACCATTCGCTTTTGCCTCAGTCGAGATAGCGCTTGAGCTGTTGCCAGATGTCTTCGACGGCGTCGAGATAGGCGCTGTCCCTGCGGATCTTCTCCGGATCGTCGCCGCGCACGATCTTCGGCTCGATGATCGCCGAGACCCGGCTCGGCCGCCGCGAGAGCAGGACGATCCGGTCGGAGACGTAGACCGCCTCCTCGATGCTGTGCGTGACGAAGAGGAACGTCTTGCCTTCCTTCGCGACGAGTTCCAGCAGTTCTTCCTGGAACTTGCGACGGGTCTGCTCGTCCACGGCGGAGAAGGGCTCGTCCATCATGACGACCTTCGAGTCGACGGCGAGCGCGCGCGCCAGACCGACGCGCTGGCGCATGCCGCCGGAGAGTTCGTGCGGGTACTTGTGCTCGAAGCCCTTGAGCCCGACGCGGGCGATGTGGCGCTCGGCGACGGCTTCGCGCTCCGAGCGGGCGACGCCGCGCAGCTCCAGTCCGAAGGCGACGTTGCGCAGCACGCTGGCCCACGGCATCAGCGCGAAGTCCTGGAACACGAACGACCGTTCCTGCCCCGGCCCTTTAACCTCGCGGCCGTCGACCAGCACCTGTCCCCCGCTCGCCGGGATGAGGCCGGCGATGATCTTGAGAAGCGTGGTCTTGCCGCATCCGGACGGGCCCAGCAGCGTGGTCAGCCGGCCCTCGGGGAACTCGAGGGAGATGCCGCTCAGGGCCTCGACGCCGCCGGCATACGTCTTCGTCACGTTGCGCACTTCGACGATTGCGCGCGGGGCCGTGCCCGCCGCGGGCGGCGGCGCGGCCGTGCCGGCCGGGGCGATGTGACTGACGCTCATGGGCGCTTCTCCGGCCGGAACAGGCTCACTTCGATCCTCTCCAGCAGTTCGATGAACAGGACGGCAAAGACGATGATCGACAGGATCGCCGCATACATCTTCGGATAGTCGGCGACCGACTGGTTGTACGAGATGATGTCGCCGATCCCCGTCGGGGTGATGAGCAACTCGGCGAGAATGACCCCGATGAAGGCCGCGGCGCTGCCCAGCCGCAGGCCCGAGAAGATCATCGGGCTGGCCGAAGGCAGGATCACGTGGCGGATCGACTGGGAACGCGACGCGAGGAACGAGCGCGCCATCTCCAGCAGCGACTGCGGCGTGTTTCGCACGGCGCCCAGCGTGTTCAGCACGATCACCGGCATGGCCATGATGCAGACGGTCAGCACCTTGGCGGTCAGGCCGATGCCGTAGGCGAAGGTCAGCACCGGGATGAGCGCGGCCAGCGGCGCGGCCTGCGCGATGATGAAGATCGGCGCGATCAGCCATTCCGACGGCCGGTGCAGGCCCATCAGGACGCCCAGTCCGACGCCGAGGACGACCGAGACGGAAAGGCCGATCAGGAGCGGCTTCAGCGTGATGAGGAACGCCTTGCCCAGCGACCCATCGGCCGCGATGTCGCGCAGGCCGACAAGGGTCTCGAGGAAGGTCGGAAAGGCCGCGCTCAGCGGGATGCGCCCCGCATACTCCCACAGCCCCAGCACCGCAGCGAACGACACGATGCGCAGCACCAGCGGATGGATGAGGATATCCCGCAAGCGGCTTGCCTCCCGGACGGAGGGAAGCGCGGCGACGGTGGGTGCCACGTCGGTGGTTTGCACGGGATGGGCCTGTTCACGGGTCTCGTGGAGGCGCGGCCGGGTCAGGCCCGGCCGCGCGTGGCTCAATCTGGCGCGGTCAGCTGCCGACCGCCTTGCGCGCCTTCTCCAGCGGCGCGAGGTACCAGAAGTCCTCGACCTTCAGGTCGGCGGCCGGACCCTGCATCTGGCCGGCCTCCGTGTAGAACTCGAAGTCCGCCTTCGCGACCTCGGCGTTGCCGCCGAGCGGGGAGTAGACGCCTTCCTTGGTCGCGACGGTGTAGAAGGCGGTGATCTTCTCCAGCACTTCCTTGGGCTGGTCGGCCATCAGCTTGCGCTTGGCGCGCTCCTGCTCG
>JAIYAB010000229.1 GCA_027489275.1 Hyphomicrobiales bacterium | reverse complement strand
GGGCAGCAGATCGGCGTCGCCACCGGCCTCCCCGCCATCGCGCCGTCGCTGCCCCGATCGCTCGCCGAGGCCATCGGCAAGGCGCGCACCCGCAACCCCCAGATAGCCATGGCCGGCGCCGACGTCGATGCCGGCGAGGCGCAGGTCAAGGCGGCGCGCTCGCGCTACTATCCCGAACTGTCGCTCGAGGGTCGCGCCCGCACGGGCAACGACATCGACGGCAACGAGGGCAACACGAACGACCTCCAGGCCCGGGCCATCCTGCGCTGGAACCTGTTCGACGGCGGCATCAAGAACGCCAATGAGCAGGAGCAGATCCGGCGCGCCAGCGAGAGCCGGATGCGCCTGCACCAGACGCACCGTGAGGTGGAGGAGGTCATCCGCATCTCTTGGGAGCGCCGCGCCCGCCAGGGCGAGCTGTCGGGTATCCTGAGCCGTCAGACCGGCGAGGCGGGCCGCGTCGTGTCGGCGTACCAGGACCAGTTCCGCGTTGGTCGCCGCTCGCTTCTCGACGTTCTCGACGCCCAGAACAGCAGGTTCAACTCGGCCGTGCTGACCGAGACCGCGCGCCATGCGTCCGTTCTTGCGGAGTACCGGCTTTCAGCCGCCACCGGCAGCCTCGTGGCCACGCTCGGGCTGAAAGCGCCCGCGCAGGCGGACGCCTATGCACGGGCCAAGGCCGCCGTTCCGCCGACGCCCGAGGCCGAGACCCATCGCCGCTACTCTCCGACACGATGATGCGGGGCCGGGGTTGAGCGAGACCCTCCACACCACGACGCCGGGCCCCCGCGGGTCCGGCGTTGCCGATTCCGGGGCCCGACCGCGCCCCGTCGCGCCCGGCGATGCGCTGCTGTCGTGCCTCCAGTTCGTGGCGCGTCATTACGAGCGCCCCTCCTCGGACACGATCCTGACCGCAGGCCTTCCGCTCGACGCAGGGAGGCTGACCGAGGACCTGCTGGTGCGGGCGGCGGCGCGGGTGGGGCTGGCGGCGGCTCTTGTCGAGCGGCAGGCCGGGCATTTCGGCCCCGCCGACGGTCCCGTCATCCTGTGCCTGGCGCTCGAGCGCCACGTCGTACTGCTGGGGATCGACGATGACGGCCGCTGCCGCATCTTCGCCCCGGAGACCGGCGGCACGACGACGCTGGCGCTGGCCGAGCTGGAAAAACTGCATGACGGCCGTGCCTTCGTGGTGATGCCGCATTACGAGGCCGTCGACTCGGATGGACTGCCGTCCGCCACGATCCAGCGCGGGCACTGGTTCTGGGGGCCTGTACGGGCCCACCGCCGCAGCTTCGTCGTGGTGGCGCTGGCAGCGCTGATGATCAATCTGATCGGCCTCGCGGCGCCGCTCTACACGATGAACATCTACGACCGCGTGCTGCCGAACAAGGCGACGACGACGTTGTGGGTTCTCGCTCTCGGCTTCGCCGTCGTCCTTCTGTTCGATTACGTGCTCAAGCTGGCGCGTGCGTCGCTTCTCGACACCGTCGGCAAGAAGCTCGACATCCAGCTGTCTGAGTCGATCTTCGAAAAGGTCCTCAGCACGCCGCTGGCGAGCCGGCCCGCCTCGACGGGCGAGTTCGTCAACCGAGTCACGCAGTACGAGACCATCCGCGAGTTCTTCACCTCGAACACGCTGACGGTCTTCATCGACTGCCTCTTCCTGTTCGTGTTCCTCGTCGTCATCCACCAGATCGCGGGATGGATCGTCATCATCCCCATCGTCGCCATGGTCCTCGTCGTGGCGGGGGGGATGATCGCCCAGAAAATGATTGGCCAGAAAATGGCCGCCGCCCAGGCCGAGAGTTCCCTGCGGCACGCCATGCTGGTCGAAGCGATCGGCGCGCTCGAGACCATCAAGGGCATCCGCGCGGAAGGCGCGTTCCTGCGCCGCTGGGACAATGTGGTGCGCACCGGATCGCTCACGCAGGAACGGATCAAGTCGATCAGTTCCGGAGCCATTCAGTTCTCCCTGCTGGTACAGCAGATGGTCACCGTGTGGATCGTGGTCGCCGGCGCCTACCGCTTCTCGGCCGGCGAGATGTCGACCGGGGCGATCATCGCCACCGTCATGCTCGCGTCACGGGCCGTCGCGCCGCTGACGGCCGTTGCCACGACGCTGACGCGGGCGCGGCACGCCTTCTCCGCCATGACCACGCTCGACGCCCTGATGGCGATGCCGGACGAGCGGATCTCGCAGAAGAACTTCGTCAACCGGCCCGTCGACCAGGGCGCCGTGCAGATCCGCAACGGCTGCTTCACCTATCCCCGCGTCGACCGGCGGATCCTCGACGGCATCAACCTCTCCATCCGGCCCGGCGAGAAGATCGGCATCATCGGCCGGGTCGGGTCCGGCAAGACCACGCTCGGGCGTCTGATCGCGGGGCTCTACCCCCTCGGCGAGGGTGAACTGCTCATCGACGGCGTCGATGTGCGCCAGTACCACCCGCACGAGGTGCGCAAGGCGGTCGCCATCGTCTCGCAGGACACCGACCTGTTTCTTGGCTCAGTCAAGGAGAACGTGCTGATCGCCCGTCCGTCGGCGACGGACGCCGAGCTGGTGCAGGCCTGCAAGCTCGCCGGTGTCGACGACTTCGTCTCGGTCCACCCGATGGGCTATGACATGCCGGCCGGCGAGCGCGGACGGAACCTTTCGACCGGCCAGCGCCAGGCCGTCGCCATCGCTCGCGCGTTCCTGATCCGGCCGAAGATCCTGTTCCTCGACGAGCCGTCGAGCGCGATGGATCTCGCCACCGAGCGCCTGTTCCTCGCCCGCCTCC
>JAIYAB010000482.1 GCA_027489275.1 Hyphomicrobiales bacterium | reverse complement strand
TGCGTCCTTCGAGACGCGGGCTTTGCCCGCTCCTCAGGATGAGGACTTTCCTGTGTGGAACCAAAAGCTTATCGGTCAACCCCCTCGATCTCCTCATCCTGAGGAGGCCGCGAGAGCGGCCGTCTCGAAGGACGCAGGATGGTGGTGAGCGCTCCTCAGGAGGCCGGCTGCTGCACGATGGTGCGTCCTTCGAGACGCGTCGCCAAGAGGCGATGCTCTTCAGCACGAAGGGATCATTGCGGCGTCGGCGATTCCTAGTGGAAGGATCAGAAAGCCTTGCGGATCTTCTCCGCGTGGGCCTTCAGGACGTCCGGCTTTTCCATCGCCCCCGTGTGCGGCCGCAGGGCCACGCCGGCCCGGCGCGGCATCACGTGGAAGTGGATGTGGAACACCACCTGCCCGCCGGCGCTCTCGTTGAACTGCTGGATGGTCAGCCCGTCCGCCTCCATCCCCTTCTGCACGGCCCGAGCGACGGTCTGCACGGACTGCGCGAGGCGGGCGAGGTCGGCTGGGGTGATGTCGAGGATGGTGCGGGCCGGGGCCTTGGGAATCACGAGCACATGGCCGTCGGCCCTGGGCATGATGTCCATGAAGGCGAGCGTGGCGTCGTCCTCATAGACCTTTTCGCAGGGCAGTTCCCCGCGCAGGATCTTGGCGAAGACGTTCGATGGGTCGTAGGGTTGTGTCACTGTCCGTCTCCGCCCGGGGCAAGATGATGGTCGACAAGGACCTGGCTTTGGCCCTCAAGGGCTACCTAAAACCCACCGACCTGATCAAGTGGGCCGGCAAGCCCGTCGCTCAGGTGTCGCTGGCGCTCGAGGGGCGCGAGCGCATGCTCTACGCAGCCGCGCTGGCTGCGTTCACGGCGCTCTGGCTGACGCTGATCATCATGTTCGACGGGCCGCCCTTGCTCAAGGTCGCCGGCGTCGGCGTGCTGCTCGCCTCCGTGGTCGTCGGTCCTCTCTATCCCTGGCTCCGCTCCTGGCGGCTGGACCGGACCACCTACGCCCTCACCGACAAGCAGGTCGTCATCCTCGAGAACCGCGAGGTGACCACCGTGCCGCTCGCCGATCTCGGCCGAGTCGAGGTGAAGGAAGGGGCGGACGGGCGGGGCTCCATCGTCTTCCATGACCACCGCATGCCGCTCAGCTACGAGGAGTTCGTCTTTCCGCTCCTCTGGCGTCGGCCGACGCTGTTCAACATCGCTGACGCGGCGCAGGTGCGCGACATGATCGTGGAGACGGCGAAGCCGCTGACCCCGGCCTTCATGACCCCTTCCTGAACGGCGCCATTTCCTCCAGCTCCTCGTTGATCGCCTCCACGTGCATGCGTTCGCGGTCGAGATACTGCGCCACCGCGCGGCGCAGGCTCGGATCGGCGATGTCGTGCGCTGAGTAGCTCGTGACCGGCCGGTAACCGCGCGCCAGCTTGTGCTCGCCCTGCGCGCCCGCCTCGACGCGCGCGAGCCCGCGCTCGATCGCGAAGTCGATGGCCTGGTGGTAGCAGACCTCGAAATGCAGGAAGGGATGCTGCTCGACGCAGCCCCAGTTGCGCCCGTACAGCGCGTCGGCTCCGATGAAGTTGATCGCGCCTGCGATGTAGCGCCCCTCGCGCTTCGCCATCACCAGCAGCACCCGGTCCGCCATCCGCTCGCCGACTAGCGAGAAGAAGGTCCGCGTCAGGTAGGGCCGGCCCCATTTGCGCGAGCCGGTGTCCATGTAGAACCGGAAGAACGCGTCCCAGTGCGCCTCCGTGATGGCCGCGCCGGTGAGCCGCTCGATCTCGATCCCGGCCGCCACGGCCTCGCGCCGCTCCTTCTTCAGGGCCTTGCGCTTGCGCGAGGCCAGCGCGCCGAGAAAGTCGTCGTAGCTGCCGTAACCCTCGTTCAGCCAATGGAACTGCTGGTCGGTGCGCTGCAGGAACCCCGCCGCGCCCAGCATGTCCCACTCGTCCTTCGGCAGGAAGGTGACGTGGACGGACGAGGCGTCGGCCTCCCGCCGCAGCGCCCGCAGGCCCGCCACGAGCGCCTCGCGCGCCTCCTGCGCGCGCGGCCCCGGCCGCACCAGCAGCCTCCGGCCCGTCGCGGGGGTGAAGGGCACGCTCACCTGCACCTTCGGGTAATAGGTCCCCCCGGCGCGCTGGTAGGCGTCGGCCCAGCTGTGGTCGAAGACGTACTCGCCCTGCGAATGCGCCTTCAGATAGGCTGGCGCGCAGGCCAGCAGCGCCCCCGCCTCATCCCTCGCCAGAAGATGCGCGCCCGCCCATCCCGTGCGCCCGACGGCCGATCCGGACTCCTCCAGCGCCAGCAGGAAAGCGTGGCGGATGAAGGGGTGGTCCCGGTCGTGCTGAGAATCCGATTCAACGACTTCGGAATTTGATTCAACGGCCGGGCACGCGCACGCGTCCCAGTCCGCCGCGTCCACGGCGGCGAGGGAGGCCGCCACGCCGATGCTGAGGTTTCCGGAGGTCATGGAGCCAACCTAGCGGCGTCCCGCCACGCCGCAAGCGCCGCCGGGTGCGGCCTCGGGTCCGCCCCGGCGCATGGCTCGTCCGGGCCGTCCTCCCTCAGGGGACGAAGCCCTCGAACACCATCTGGTCAGCGTGGGTGGCCGCCAGCGCCCGGTGCTCCGGCGTGCGCACCGTCCAGCTCATCACCGGCAGCCCCATGGCCTTGCGGGCGAGAAACGGCACGGCGGTGTCGAGGTCCTTGATCTGCCAGGACAGGAAATCCGGCCGCATCGCCTCGTAGTTCAGCAGGTTGCGCAGTTCGTGCCGGCGCCGCTGCGAGAGGTGGGCCCAGTCCTTGTCGTGGTAGTCGTTCTCGCCCACGAAGCCGCGCGGGTGGTGCGGCGCGAGCTCGCGCAGCGCGGCCACGATGTCGGGGTCGAAGGACTTGATGGCCACCGGGCCGGCATAGGCCTTCACCACCTCCGCGGTGCGCCGCGTCAGGCGAAGGTCCCCGTCGAAGGCGCTCTTGATCTCGCACACCAGCGGCACCTTGCCGCCCAGCACCGCCAGGAAGTCGGCCAGCGGGACGATCCGGTCGGCCGTCCCGCGCATCGGAATGGCCGCCAGCTCGGCCGCCGTCCGCTCCGCGACCTTGCCGGAGCCCTCGGTCAGGCGGTCGAGCGTGAAGTCGTGGAAGACGACCGCCTCGAGATCACGCGTGAGCTGGACGTCGCACTCGATCGCGAAGCCCCGGGCCATGGCCGCCGTCGCCGCGCCGACGGTGTTCTCGATCACGCCGTCCGCGCGCGCATGCAGCCCGCGGTGAGCGATGGGCTGCGCCGTCAGCCAGGCCGGGACCGCCATCACGCGACCTCGAAGATCGCTTCCGCCTCGACCACGGCGTCGAAAGGCAGTTCCGCGACGCCGACCGTCGTGCGGGCGTGCCGGCCCTTGTCGCCCAGCACCTCGACCATCAGGTCGGACGCCCCGTTCATGATGGCGGGCAGGTTCCCGTAGGTCGGGATCGTATTGATGAATCCGCCGAGGCGCACGCAGCGCGTGATCTTGTCGAGGCTGCCCAGCGCCACCTTCGCCTGCGCCAGCAGGTTGATGCCGCACAGGCGCGCGGCGGCGACGGCGACCTGGGGCGAGATCTCGGCGCCGAGCTTGCCCTTGTGCTCTGCGGCGAGCTTGCCGTCCGGCCCCAGGCAGAGCTGGCCCGACAGAATCAGAAGCTGCCCCGTCCGCACGAAGGGCACGTAGTTGGCCGACGGCGTCGAGGGGGAGGGCAGGGTGATGCCGAGTTCGGCGAGCTTTGCTTCGACGCTCATGGGATGTCCTCGAAGGGATCGGGCCGGCAGGCGCCGGCGCGCGGAGGGAGACGGGGCGGGCGGGCCGCGCCCTGTTGTCGCGCATCGGCCCGGCGCGGGCAAGACGCGACGGCCCCATCGCGCTCTGCCGCATTGTCGCCGCGCGGATGGGGGCCTAATCTTTGCCGAGCGGCGCGACGCCGCGAATGCGGAGCAACCCATGCGTGACGCCTCCCTGGCCCGCCTGCCGGCGCTGGCCCTTCTTGCCGTGAGCCTCCCGGCCCTGTCGACGGCGGCGGCGGCGCAGTCCGTCCCGCTGGTCGGCCACCGGGCGGTGTACGAGCTGTCGCTGGAGGACGGGGCGACGAGCAAGGCCATCGAGGCCGCGCGCGGGCGCATCCTCTACGAGTTCACCGGCACCGCCTGCGAGGGCTACACGCAGACCTTCGCGCAGATCGTCGAGCTGTCGGGCGGCGACATCGGCCGGCGCGTCTCGGCGACGCGCTCGACGAGCTTCGAGGAAGGCGACGGCTCGATGCTGCGCTTCAACACGCAGAACCGCTCCCCCTCCGGCGAGACCGAGGATCGCGACGGCGTGGCCGAGAAGACGGGCCCGTCCGTATCCGTGACGCTGAAGAAGCCGGCCGCTGCCACCTTCAAGCTCGACGAGGCGATGTTCCCCACCGCCCACGTCAAGAAGATCATCGCCGCCGCGCGGGCCGGAGACACCACGCTCGCCGCCACGGTCTACGACGGCTCCGACAAGGAGAACCAGGGCCACGACACGTTCGCCGTCATCGGCAAGCGGGTGGCCGAGGGAACCGAGGAGGTCGAGCCGTCCCTGCGCGCCGCCGGCTGGGACAAGGTCGCCCGCTGGCCCGTGTCCGTCAGCTATTTCGAGCCCGGCGCCGCCAACCAGACGCCGCAATACATCGTCTCCTTCGAGCTCCTGGAAAACGGCGTGTCGCGCAAGCTGAAGCTCGACTACGGCGAGTTCGCGCTCAAGGGCGAGATCACCCGCATGGAAGTCCTGCCGACGCCGCCCTGCGACAAGTAGGGCGCCCGCCGGCTGGCGGGTCAGCTCCCGCCGTCCTCGCGCGCCTTGCGCGCGTTGAAGACGAGCCCGCGCTGGACGGCGTCCCGGCCGAAGCGCTCGCGCAGCGTGTCGATGGCACGCTCCATCGTCGCGTTCCGCGCCGAAGACGTGTCGACGAGGTCGCCCCGGTCGGCCTCGCCGGCCGGGCCGAGGTCCGAGGCGCCGATGCCGATCAGGCGGAAGCGCGTGCCGTCCGTCTCCGCGGCCAGCAGCTCCCGCCCGATCTCGAAGATCTTCGAAGCGAGCTGCGTGGGCGGGAACCCTGACCGGGCGCGCGTGCGCGTGCGGAAGTCGGCCGTCTTCAGCTTCAGCGTGATGCCGCGCGCCGCGAAGTCGGCGCGGCGCAGCCGCACCGCCACCTTTTCCGAGAGCTGCAGCAGAACGGGCAGGAGCGTCTGCGCGTCGGCGATGTCCTCGTTGAAGGTCGTCTCGGCGGAGATGCTCTT
>JAIYAB010000415.1 GCA_027489275.1 Hyphomicrobiales bacterium | reverse complement strand
GAGGTGGACAAGCAGATCGGCATGGAGTTCTGACGAGGGGCCCGCTCCATCCCGGCAAAAGGCCGCCCCGATCCCCTCCCTGCCCCTCATGCCGATCCCCTCCATGCCCCTCATCCTGAGGAGGCCGCGCAGCGGCCGTCTCGAAGGACGCAGGATGGTGCAGCGGCCCCTTGGTGCGTCCTTCGAGACGCGGGCTTTGCCCGCTCCTCAGGATGAGGAGATGCAGTGGGGAAGGGCCGTGGGGACCATGGGGACCATGGCCTCCCTGTGCATGCCGCCAGGCCCCTCATCCGGCCTTCGGCCACCTTCTCCCCGCGCGGCGGGGAGAAGGCGCTCGCTTCGAGCGATCGATCAGGCCGGACGGCGTCGTCGATACCGCAACGATCCCCTCGGCCCGCGGCGTCCACCGCCGCGGGGGGACGATCGCGGACGCCTCACTGGGCCGGCTTGAAGCTCATCGCCAGCGTGCGCTCGTCGGAGCGCGGTTCGATGGCGATGCCCTTCTTGGCGGCCCAGGTGGTGGACTGGAAGTGGATCGGGATCACTGCGCCGTCATTGGCGGCGATCTTCGAGGCCTGGTTGAGGATGGTGTTTCGGGCCTTGTCGTCCATGGTCACGAGGCCCTTGGCGAGCAGGTCGTCCACCTCCTTGTTGCAGTAGCGGCTCCAGTTGAAGAGGCCCCAGCCGCGGTCCTTGCTCTCGCAGGCGATGATGGCGCGCAGCGTCGAGGAGACCTCGCCCGTCTGGGCGCCCCAGCCGATCAGGCCGAAGGAGAACTCGCCCTTGGCCCCGCGCGTGGCGTAGACCGACATCGGCATGGCGTCGACGCTGGCCTGGATGCCGATGCGCGAGAGCATCTGCGCGACGGCCTGCGTGATCTTGCTGTCGTTGGGGAAGCGGTTGTTGGGCGAGTGCAGCGTCAGCCTGAAGCCGTCAGGCCAGCCGGCCTCGGCCATCAGCTTTTTCGCGCCATCGGGATCGAACGGCATCAGGTCGAAGCCCGCCTCGCCGGCGCGCAGCGAGGGCGGCACGATGTGGCTCGAGGGGAAGGAGAGCCCTTCCATGATGCGGTCGCGGATCGCCTCGCGGTTGATCGCCATCGACACCGCCTTGCGGACGCGCACGTCCTTGAAGGGGTTCTTGCCGATCGGGCCGCCGTCCTTGTTCTGCATGAAGGGCGGGTCGTCGCGGCCGCTGTCGATGTAGAAGTAGATCACGCGCAGCGACGGCTTCTGCGAGAAGACGAGGCTCGCCTCGCCGCGCACGCGCGGCAGGTCGGCCGACGGCACGTTGTCGATGGCGTCGACATCGCCCGAGAGCAGGGCGGCGGTGCGCGAGCCGTCGCTGGTGATGTAGCGGTAGGTCACCTTGTCCCACGCCGGCTTGCCGCCGAAATAGGCGTCGTTGCGCATGAGCTCGGCCCGGTCCTCGGCCGCGTAGGACGTCAGCTTGTAGGGGCCGGTGCCGACCACGCCGCGGCCGGCGTTCATGTCCTCGGTGGTGATGCCGGCCGAGATCTTCTGCGAGACGATGAACACCTGCGCGAGGTCGTTGGGCAACAGCGGGTAGGGCGCGTTTGTGACGACGCGGACGGTGGACGCGTCCACCACCTTCGCCTCCTTGATGGAGCGCGTGTAGATCGTGAAGGGTGCTGGGCTCTTGGTGATCGTCGCCGGGCGGGCCAGCGAATGGACCACGTCCTCGGCGGTCAGCGGCGAGCCGTCATGGAAGGTGACGCCCGGCCGCAGCTTGAACTCCCAGGTCGTGTCGTCGACCAGCTTCCAGCTCTGTGCAAGCGAGGGCACGAACTGGCTGTCGGCGTCCATCTTCACCAGCGTGTCGAAGATGTGGGCCGAGAGCGCCAGGTTGGGAATGAGGTTCTGCCAGTGCGGATCGAGCGAGGAGGCGGGCGAGCTGACGCCCAGCCGCAGATCGGCGGCGGAGGCCGCGGTGAGGCCGCCGGCGACCGCGAATGCGGCGGCCGCCAGCAAGGAGCGACGAATGGTCATGTGGATGGTCCCTTCCCCGAACCCGCTGATGTGGGGTCCCTGACGCCAGACTAAGACAGTCGTCGCAGCCGCCACAACACGTTCCGGGTGCAGGGCGCGGTTGCGCCGGGCGCGTCCGGCCGGCCTTCTAGCGGTGAAGCCCGACGTGCCGCGCGCCCGCGAGTTTCGCCGCGATCCCGGCATGGCGCTCCTGCGCGCGCGAGAGATCCTCGGTGTTCCGGAATCCCGCCAGGCGCCACGGGATGGAGGACGATCCCGCCTCCAGCGTGCGTTCGGCGGCGAGGACGCGGACGTAGTCGCGCAGCTCCGCCAGCGTCACGCCCCGGTGCAGCAGCAGCGAGCGGCTTAGGCGGGATGGCGTCGTGCCGATGTCGCGCGCCAGCGAAGCCACCGTCATCGGACGCGCGAAGTGCTCGATCACCGCGTCCTCCGCCCGCCGCGCGATCAGGTAGCTCGGACCGCCGTCCTCGAAAGGCTGACGAAACATCTCGGTGAGCATCGTGGTGCTTGCCGCCAGCAGCGACTGGCCGAAGATCGCGTCGGTGTGCGGCGCAGGGGACTGCTCGTCGTAGACGCGCACGACATCCCGCGCGAGGTCGAAAAGGCGGGAGGCCGATTTCAGCGTGGCTGGCACCTCCGCGAAGGCGTTCGCCCACGCATAGGAGCCCGTGCTGCCCCACTGCTCCATCGTCTCGGTGACGAGGTCGGGCGGCAGGCTCAGGATCAGCGCCTCCGTCCCTTCCAGGAAAGACGTCGTTCGCTCCGCGGTCGGCATGACGCAGGCAATGGCGCCGGGCCCGGCATCGACACTGCGCCGTCCGGCGCGGGCCGTGACGCCTCCGCGCAGCACAAGGTAGATCAGCCCGGTCGTACTCCCGCTGATGCGGACCGTGCAGGCCGGCATCCGGTTCGCCATCAGGCGCATGCCGCCGAGGCGCAGCGCATTGACGATGTGCGGGCTGCCCTCGCTCTTCGCGTCGCTGACCGTCCGCACGCCGCCGGTCATGCGGTCGAGCCGCGCGCAGGCCTCTCCGTGGTCGGGAGTCGCGACGAGGTTGAAGCGGTCCAGCATGGGCGACCCCGAGCCGTATCGTCGACGGCCGGAGCGTCCGTCGACCCGCGATTCCACGCGGCTGGGCCGCAATCATTCACATTTCGCGACCAATGTATACATTGGTTAGGTCAAGCCCGTGAGCGTCGTGCGGACGTCACGCCGGCGAGGGGCGCTCGACCCCGTTCAGCCCCACGGTCCGCGCCGCTGCGGCGTGCCGCCGGCCCAGGGGCCGGCCTGCGTCGGCTGCGGGGCCGCCGCGCCGACGCCCATCGACCGCGCCTGCTCCAGCAGCGCCGCGATACGGTTTTCCGGGTTCGGATGCGTCGAGAACAGGTTGTCCATCCGCGCGCCCGAGAGCGGATTGACGATGAACATGTGCGCCGTGGCGGGATGGTGCTCGGCGGCATTGCTCGGGATCGCCCGCGCGCCCTGCGCGAGCTTGTCGAGCCCGGTGGCCAGCCACATCGGGTTGCCGGTGAACTCGCCGGCGGCGCGGTCGGCCGCGTATTCGCGCGTGCGCGAGATCATCATCTGCACGACCATGGCAGCCAGCGGCGCCAGGATCATCATCAGGATGGTTCCGATCGCGCCGAAGCCGTTGTTGTTGTTCCGGTTGGACGAGAACATCATCCCGAAATTGGCCAGCATCGAGATCGCGCCGGCGATCGTCGCCGTGACCGTCATGATCAGCGTGTCGCGGTTCTTGATGTGGGCGAGCTCGTGGGCGATCACGCCCGCCACCTCCTCGCGCGAGAGGATGCGCAGCAGCCCGGTGTTGACGGCTACGGCGGCGTTCTCCGGGTTGCGGCCGGTGGCGAAGGCGTTGGGCTGGTCGTCCTCGATCAGGTAGAGCCGCGGCATCGGCAGGCCGGCGCGCTGCGCCAGCTCGGCCGTCATGTGCCAGAGGTCCGGCGCGGACCGTTCGTCGACAGGCTGCGCATTGTACATGCGCAGCACCATCTTGTCAGAGTTCCAGTAGCTGAACAGGTTCATGCCGGCGGCGAACACGAAGGCGAGCAGCATCCCCTGCTGGCCGCCCAGCGCGAAGCCGACCACCATGAAAAGGGCGGTCATGCCAGCCAGCAGCACGGCTGTCTTGATCATGTTCATGGCGAACCTCCGGCGACCGGCTCAGGCTCCGGTCCGCCATGCAAGGATGGGAATGCAACGGCGCGGGATCAAGATGCAACTTCGGGGTGAGGCCCGTTCGGGCGCTCAGGCCGCCTTTCGGATCACGAAGGCGATGATCCCGCCGGCTTCGCCCTGCTCCTCGAGCACGTCGCCCGTGGTGCGCAGGAGGTGGGGGATATCGATCACGGCGAGCGGGTCGGTGCATTCCACGCGGATGCGTCCGCCCGGCGGCGTCGCTTGAAGCGCCTTGCGCGTCTTCAGGGCCGGGATCGGGCACTTCAGTCCGCGCAGGTCCAGGAGGACCGGGGCGTCGGGCGCGTTGACCATCGGGCGGGCGTCCTGCAAAGGGTGGGGCCGGTGTCGGCAACGAAGGGGAGGGCGAGGCGCGTGTCAACCCGCTCGCACGCCGGTCAAGGGGCAGTGCCGCGAACCGCGCTGGTTCCGCTCGCCGCCGCACGGGCGCGCCTCCTCGCCGGCCTGTCTCCCGTCGCGCCGCAGCGCCTGCCCCTGCACGAGGCCCTCGGCTTCACTCTCGCGGAGGATGTGCTCGCCCCGGCCGACAGTCCTCCGGCCGCAGTCGCGCTGCGCGCCGGCTTCGCTGTCCGCGCCCTCGAGACGGTGGGGGCCGGCCCTTACGCGCCTGCGCCCCTCCTCGGCGAGGTGCGACGGCTCGCCGCGGGCGATCCGTTGCCGGCAGGCTGCGACGCGCTTCTCCCGGAGGATGCGCTCGACCGCGACGGCCCGGTTCCGCTGGCGCTCGCCGCCGCGACCCCCGGGGACATGATCCGCCGCGCAGGCGAGGACGTGCGCGGCCGCGCGAGGCTCTGCGCGGCGGGCGGGCGGCTGACCGGCGCGGCCTGCGCGGCGATGGCCGCTGCCGGTCTCGCGCACTGCGCGGTCCGCGTCCCGCGCCTGCGCATCGACGGCCCCGACGGCGCGGCCGCCTTCCTCCTGCGCCACCTCGCCTGCCGCTCCGGCGTGGCCGTGGTCCTCCAGGATGCTGATATCGTTGCCCTGTTGGCTTCGGCATCGGGCGTCTTCGAGGCCGTCGACAATGGCCTCGGCCTGCGCCCCGGCGGGGAGGACATGGCCGTCGGCACGCACGCTGGCGCCCCGGCCGTCGTCCTCCCGAACCGCCCCGAAACGGCCCTGGCCGCTTGGTTTTCTCTGCTCCTTCCGGGGCTGGAGGCCCTTTCCGCCGCGAGTTCGGCGGTTTTTCCCGCCATTCTCTCCAACAAGGTCGCCTCGACCGCCGGTTTTGCCGATATCGTCCTTCTCGCTCCGGACGAGCTCGACCCGGCCCGCTGGCAGGTTCTGGCCACCGGCGACCTGCCCTGGTCGAAACTCGCCGTGGCGACCGCCGTCGGCCTCGTTCCCGCCGAAAGCGAGGGGTTCCCCCCTGGATTTGCCATGCCGGCGCGATTTCTGTGAGATATTGGACCCCGGATGACCGCTTTTCCGCCCCGCTCCGCCCCCGGCGACGCCCCCGCCCAGGACCAGTTCCTGACCGTGCTGTCCCGCGAGGACGCCAAGGCGCGGTGGGATGCCCATCTCCCCCGTGAGCGCCCGGCCCCCGAAGTCGTTCCCCTCGCCCTTGCCCTTGGCCGGGTCGTCGCCACCACGCTGCCCGCCCCCATCGACGTTCCACCCTTCGACCGCTCGCTGGTCGACGGCTTCGCCGTCGTCGCCCAGGACACCGCGGCGGCCAGCGAGGCGTTTCCGGCGGCGCTCGGCCTCACGGGCGAGACGGTCTCGTGCGGAGTGATGCCGCGCCAGCCGGTGCTGGCGGGGACTGCGACGGTCATCGCCACCGGCGGCCCGATTCCCCGCGGCGCGGACGCCGTCGTGATGGTGGAACACACGGAGCCCGGCCCCGCCGGGACGGTGCTCGTCCGCCGTCCGGCAGCGCCCGGCCAGGGCATCGGCCACGCCGGCGGCGACATCGCCCGCGGCGAGGTTCTGCTGCGGCGCGGTACCGTCCTGACCTCCCGCGAGATCGGCATGCTCGGCGCCACCGGCGTCGCCGCGCTGCACGTTTACCGGCGGCCGCGGGTGGCCGTGCTGTCGACGGGCGACGAACTCGTGGCGCCCGGCGAGCCGCTCGGACCCGCGCAGATCTACGATTCCAACGGCCCGATCGTGGCCGCCGCCGTCGCCGAGAACGGCGGCGAGCCGGTCTCCTTCGGCATCACCGCCGACGACGAGGCCGATCTCGAGCGGACGCTGCGCGAGGCGCTCGGCTCCTGCGACATGGTGATCCTGTCCGGCGGGACCTCGAAGAGCGCCGGCGATCTCACCTATCGCGTCGTCGCTCGCCTGGGCTCGCCCGGCGTCGTCGCCCACGGCGTGGCGCTGAAGCCGGGAAAGCCGCTCTGCCTCGCGGTCGCCGAAGGGAAACCGGTCGTCGTTCTGCCGGGCTTTCCGACCTCGGCCATGTTCACCTTCCACGATTTCGTGGCGCCGGTCCTGCGCCGCATGGCCGGCCTGCCGCCGCGCGGCGAGGACAGCGTCGCGGCGCGGGTTCCGGTCAGGGTTCCGTCGGAATTCGGGCGCACCGAGTTCGTGATGGCGGCGCTGACGAAGGGCGACGACGGTCTCGTCGCCTATCCCACCGGGAAGGGCTCGGGCGCCGTGACGTCCTTCTCGCAGGCCGACGGCTTCTTCGCCATCGAGGCGATGGCCGACCATCTCGCCGCCGGAACGACTGCGCGCGTGACCCTGCTCGGCCAGGCCGCGATCCCGGACGTGACCATCGTCGGCAGCCACTGCGTCGCGCTCGACGCGGTCCTCGAAGTGCTCGCTGACCGCGGCATCACGACCCGCAGCGTCTCCGTCGGCAGTCTTGGCGGCCTTGCCGCCGCGAAGCGGGGCGAGTGCGACGTGGCCGGCATCCACCTGCTGGACCCTGCCTCCGGCCGCTACAACCGCCCGTTCCTGTCGGAAGGCCTCGAACTTCTCCCGGGGTGGCGGCGGATGCAGGGCGTCCTGTTCCGCCCGGACGATGCCCGGTTCGCCGGCAAGACGCCGCAGGGTGCGGTGGCGGCCGCGCTCGCCGACCCGGACTGTCTCATGGTCGGCCGCAACCAGGGGGCGGGAACGCGCATCCTGATCGACGGACTGCTCGCCGGGGCGCGGCCCCGCGGGTACTGGAACCAGCCGAAATCGCACAACGCGGTCGCGGCCGCGATCGCGCAGGGCCGGGCGGACTGGGGCCTCGCCATCGCCCCTGTCGCCCGCGACTACGGCCTCGGCTTCCTGCCGCTGGCCGCCGAACACTACGACTTCGCCGTCGTTGCCGCCCGCCGCGACACTGCGGGCGTTGCCGCCTTCGTGGCGGCGCTGGATGATCCCGCCGTGCTCGCCGCGCTCGCGGCCCTGGGATTCGAACGCGGTCGGGACTGAGGCATGGCTCTTCGCGCGATACTTGCCGGTCTGCTCGCGGCCGTCCTGGCCGCAGCCCCCGCTGCGGCGCAGATGCGCGGCCATGGCGGCCCCGTGCGCGG
>JAIYAB010000163.1 GCA_027489275.1 Hyphomicrobiales bacterium | reverse complement strand
GTCGGCGGGCCGCCCGGGCGTGCGGACATCGCATCGCGCGTATCGAAGATGACGGTTCCGCCGTTCTTCATGAAGGCGTCGAGCTTGCGCACAGCCGCGTCGTTGGGGATCGGCCGCCCGCTGACGATCGGCCAGTAGATGATGGGGTAGACCGACAGTTCGTCGCGCGAGGGATCGACGCCGACGGGCTCGGCCGGGTCGAGCGCGGTGCGGGCCGAGAGGAAGGCTCCCAGCCCCGCCAGCCCGGCGCGGCTGATCTCGTCCACGTTGACGTCGCCCGTCAGCACGTAGGCGAAGCGGGTGGCGAGCGCGGCGTCGGCTTCCTTCGGGCTGATGGGTGCGCGCGGCGCGGCGGCAGGCGGCGTCTGGGCCGGCGGCGTCTGGGCGGAGGCCGGCGGAGGCCCGGCGAGCGCCAGTGCGAAGGCGCCCGCAAGCGCCACCGCTGCGGCCGGGGCAGCGCGCCGGCGGATGATCGCGAGGCGACCGGAGAGCCACAGCACCGCGATGGTGTCGAGCGCGAAGCCAAGCAGCGCCAGCGCGACGAGCCACGGCCTCCAGTCGGTGCTTTCGCCGCGCGCAAGCGGTTCGACCCGCGCATCGAGCGGTCCGAAGTCGAGCGGAGCGAGCGCTGCGCCCGCTGGAAGCGTGTTCACCGCGAGCGGTGCGTCGCTCTGCCCGTAGAAGCCGGGCGGATGGTCGATGCTGGCCACGCGAACTCCTCCGACGGCGATGGGACGGGCAGTGGCGGGAGGCGGAGTGAAGACGCCGAACCCGTCGAGCGTGCGCAGCGGCGCGACGAACACCGGCGTGCCCCCGGCGGTCTGCGCCTGCGCCTGTGCGTCGCCGGTGCCGGCGAGTGCCACGATCCGGCGCAGCATGTCGACGAACAGGCCGGACAGCGGCAGGTTCGACCATGTCGTGTCGGCGGACACGTGGACGAGCACCGTCAGCCCCTGTCCCCGCCGTTCCGCGGTGATGATCGGGGTGCCGTCGGCGAGCGCCGCCCAGGTTTTGCGGCTGAGCTCTGCATCAGGCTCGGCAAGGAGCTGGCGGGTGATCCCGACGTCGGCCGGCGGTGTCAGGCCGAAGAAGGGGCTCGCGCGGTCGAAGGGCGCCAGCGTGCGCGGACTCTCCCACGACAGGGCGCCGCCCAGCGCGCGGCCGCCGCGGCGCAGTTTGACCGGCGAAAGATCGTCGTTCCCGGCCGCAGCAAGGCGCGAGCCGGCGAAGCGCAGCAGCACGCCGCCGCCGTCGACGAACTGGGCGAGCCGCTGGCGCAGGTCCTGCGGCAGCGCGCCGGTGTCGGCGAGAATGAGCATCGGCACCTTTTCGTCGAGCAGGAGCCGCACCGCCTCCGCCGGACCGAGCCGGGGCTCGCGCACATCCGCGAACGGATTGAGCGCCTTCGCGACGTAGTAGGTGGGCGACAGCAGCGGCTGCGCCGTGTCGGCGGTGGCCCCGGACACAAGGCCGATGCGCCGGCGGCGGCTCGATTCGTCCACGAGCGCGACGGCGCCGGCGGTGCGTTCCTCGGCGATGTCGAGGCGCGCGATCTCGTTGCGCAGGTCGACCGGCAGCTTGATGACGGCCTCGACTGCCGTCGCACCCGCCTCGAAAGCGAAAGGAGCCTCCGCCAGCGGGAGCCCGCGACGATCGACCGCGCGCACGGTGCCGCCGTCGCGCCCGTTCGGCGCGGCGCGCAGCACCTGAACGGAGAGACCGGACGCGGTGTTCGAGACGCCGGCGAGCGCCAGCGGGCGCGGGATGACCGCGTTCAGCACGGTGACCGTCCGGCCCTTCGTGGCCTCTGCGAGAGCGCCGACGACGTTGGCGGATGCGTCGACTGCGATCCCGTCGCTGATCCAGATGATCTCGGCGCTCGTTTCCCGCGCGAGGAAGCGCCCCATCGGCAGGAGCATTGCAAGCCGGTCCGGCGTGTGGGGCGCCGGCTTCAGGGCGCGCACCCGCTCGAGAGCTGCGCCGGCATCGCCCATCTGCACGTCCTGCACGGTCTCGCCTGTCGCGAGAACCGCGACCGGCCGGCCGGCGCGCGCGGCGCCGCGCAGCAGATCCTCGGCGGCGGTCACCCGCTCCGCCCAGTCGGGCGCGGCCGCCCAGCCATTGTCGACGATCAGCAGGATCGGCCCGCTTCCGCTCGCAGTGTCCTTGGCCGGATTCCACACCGGCCCGGCCATGGCGATGATCACGAGCCCGGCGACGATCAGGCGCAGCAGGAGAAGCCACCACGGCGTGCGCTGCGGCGTTTCCTGACGCGGCACGAGGTCCATGATGAGCTTCAGCGGCGGGAAGTCGATGCGCCGAGGCTGAGGCGGCGTCACCCGCAGCAAAAGCCAAAGCGCGGGCAGGGTGACGAGCGCGAGCAGGACGGCCGGTGTCGTGAAACCGAGCGGTAGGGCCTCGAACATGCGTCAGCCCCCCGCGCCGGCGACGACGCGGGCGGCGGCGTCATGGTTGGCGATGCGTCCGGCGAGCGCCAGAAGCGCGTCCGACGCGGGCCGGTCCGTGCGGTGCACGGCGAAGCTCCACGCGCGCCGCGCGCAGGCCTCGGCCAGCGCCGCGCGATGCGTCCGCATGCGTTCCAGATACAGGTCCCGGAATGATCCGGCGTCGCCGACACGCAGCGTGTCGGGACCCTCCAGATCAGCCAGGACGGCCTGCCCCTCGAAGGGGAAGGTTTCCTCGACCGGATCGACCACGAGCACGACATGGCCGCGTGCGCCGCGCGCCGCGAGCCGCTCGATCGTCTCGCGCACCCGGGCGGCCGGCGTGAGGAAGTCGCTGATCAGCACGGCTTCCGTCAGCGGCGGCAGGGGGCGCTGGCCCGGCAGGTCGGCGGGCGACCTGTCGGCGGCGAGCGCCTCGGCGAGGCGGTCGACGATGCCGCGCGTTGCCATAGGGTTGGTGAGGTCCATCAGGCCGACGCGCTCGCCGCCGCGCACCAGGATATCGGCCAGCGCGAGACCCAGCACGAGCGCGCGCTCGATTTTCGAGCACTGCGCCAGCGCGGAGGAAAAGCCCATGGAGGGCGATCGGTCCACCCACAGCCACACCGTGTGCGCGGCTTCCCATTCGCGCTCGCGGACGTAGTACCGGTCGTCCCGCGCCGAGCGGCGCCAGTCGATCCGGTTGGCGGGCTCGCCGGCGGTGAAGGCGCGGAACTGCCAGAATGCCTCGCCCGGCCCGGCCTGCCGCCGGCCATGGATGCCGTGGGCGGCAGTCGCTGCGATCCGGCGCGCCTCGATGGCGATGCGCGGCAGCCGGCGCGCGAGTTCGAGCGCGTCCGTCGCGTGGCGGGTGCCGACCGCGCGTTCCGTTGTGTCGAGAACGCGGACCTTTACCATTCCTGAGCCATCCCGCCGATCACCGGCCCGGCCTCAGGCGATCCGCTCGACCAGCCGGCGGATGACCCCGCCGACAGTCTGCCCCTCGGCCCGTGCGGCGAAGGTCAGCGCGATGCGGTGCTTGAGGATGGGCTCGGCGAGCGCGACCACGTCGTCCAGCGACGGCGCAAGGCGGCCCTGGATCAGCGCGCGGGCGCGCACTGCCAGCATGAGGGACTGGCCGGCGCGCGGGCCGGGGCCCCACGACAACTGCTGGTCGATGGTGGCGTCGCCTTCACCCGGGCGCGCCGAGCGCACCAGGGCGAGGATCGCCTCCACGACGCTCTCGCCGACCGGCAGCCGGCGCATCAGCCGCTGGGCCGCCATGAGATCGTCTGCCGACATCACAGCCTTGGGTTTCGTCGACACGTCGGTCGTGGTCTCGAGCAGGATGCGCCGCTCGGTTGCCGCATCCGGATAGCTGACGTCGATCTGCATGATGAAGCGGTCGAGCTGGGCTTCGGGCAGCGGGTAGGTGCCTTCCTGCTCGATCGGGTTCTGCGTGGCGAGCACGTGGAATGGCCGCGGCAGGTCGTGGCTCTCGCCAGCGACGGTCACATGATACTCCTGCATCGCCTGCAACAGCGCGGACTGCGTGCGCGGCGAGGCGCGGTTGATCTCGTCCGCCATCAGGAGCTGCGCAAAGATCGGGCCCTTGATGAAGCGGAAGGCGCGCCGGCCGCCCGGCGCTTCCTCCAGGACCTCGGAGCCGAGGATGTCGGACGGCATCAGGTCCGGCGTGAACTGGATGCGGCGCGCCTCGAGGCCGAGCACGGTACCCAGCGTGTCGACCAGCTTGGTCTTGGCGAGGCCCGGCACGCCGACGACGAGCCCGTGGCCGCCCGCCAGGATCGTGATCAGCGCGTTCTCGACCACCTGCGACTGACCGAACACGACCGTTGCGATGGCCTCCCGCGCCCTGGCGACCTGGTCGACGGCCGTTTCCGCGGCCCGGATGACCATGGCGTCGAGGCTTGCGGCGTTGGCGGTCTCGCTCATTGAACCCTCACTGCTGCTCGCCTCCGCGCGCCGGGATGACATCCCGGGGGGCGCGAGGCCGTCATTGCACTGTCACCGGCACGCGTTTCACGTTCAAGTCCGGCTGTCCGGTCCACACGCATCGGATGCACACGATTTCGTGCAAGCCGCGGACCAGGCGATCGTACCGGAAACGATCGCCCGTTCGATTGTTGGCCTCGGCTGACGATCCGGCAAGGCTGGACCGCGCATCGGGCGAAACGGTGGCGGCGCGCGCCCTTCACGAGAGCGTCATCGCGGCAGATCTTCGCGGTAGTTATTCGCGGCGGTTCATGGCCGCAGAACGGCGTTCGGCCCGTGAATGCGTCAGTCGGCGGTCGGCAGGCGGCGAATGGTGAACTCGATCTGGCCGTCGTCGAGTTCGCGCCACCACTCGATCTCGGTCATGTAGGCGGCTTTGGGAAAGCGCGAAAAGGCCTCGCGCGCCTTCGCCCGCGCTTCCTCGCGCGGCAGCTTGAAGGTTTCGCGCTGCCAGCCGCCGCCGCGCTGCTCGCCCGCGCGCTGCTCGCCGCTGCGGCGGGCGAGGCGGCGGGCGACGTCGGCGGGGCGGAACGGCTCTCGACTCATGTCCTGGCCTCGCAGGCTCGTCCGACGGCCGCGCGGAACGAGTATCGAAGGCATGTTACGCACCGGCGACAGGACGTGCCAGCGATACATTCAGTCTAGCGCGCCG
Source organism: Hyphomicrobiales bacterium (assembly GCA_027489275.1). Classification (GTDB taxonomy): domain Bacteria; phylum Pseudomonadota; class Alphaproteobacteria; order Rhizobiales; family Beijerinckiaceae; genus Alsobacter. Next base: position 6,362 of record JAIYAB010000163.1, on the reverse strand, counting down.
GGTGGGGGAAAGGGAGTCCTGGCGCGAGGACGGGGGGGCGTCAGGCCCTATCGGCCGGAGCCTCCGCAAGCACGGCGTCAAGGATGGCCTCCACGGCGGCCTCGTCCATCGGGCACCCGGCGTCGAGCCACGTCTCTGTCGCCCGTCCGAGGATCGCGCCCATCGCCGGCCCCGCCGCCACGCCGCGCGCTGCCAGCCGGGCCCCGCCAAACGGCGGCTGCCGGGATGCCGCGTCGAGCGCAGCCTGCGCCGCCGCGACCGGGAGGCGGGGATCGATTCCCGCCCGGGCGGCGGCGATTGCCAGCCCGTCCCTCGCCGCTTCCGCGCCGAGACGGTAAGCGAGGCGGCGGAGCAAGCTCTGATCCGGCGCCGGTATCGTCGCGTGCAAGGCCTCCAGCGCCCGCCCGACGCGCTCCAGATGCAGCGTCTGCGCGTTCGACAGGCGCAGGCGTTCGCGCAGCCGCGGCGCGTCGTCGGCCGTGCGGACGGCCAGCGCGGCCAGCCGCGAGGCGGCATCCGCCGCCGGAAACGCATCGAGATGGCGGGCGAAGGCCCTGGTGTCGGCGACGCCGGCGAGGATGCGGTCGGCAAAGCCCGCCTCCGCCACCTCCGCCACCGTCTCGGCGGCGCGCCGCGACACGAGCAACTTGGCGAACTCCGCGCCGATCCGCTCCCGCGACAGGCGTTCGAGGCCGCCGCGCAGCCGCACCGCCGCCTCCACGGCCGGCCCGTCGAGCGGGCCTGCGCCGTAGTCGGCGTGGAAGCGGAACAGGCGCAGGATGCGCAGGTAATCCTCCCGGATGCGCGTGCCCGGATCTCCGATGAACCGCACGCGCTGGGCGGCGAGGTCGGCGAGGCCGCCGACATGATCGGTGACGACCCCGTCGCGGTCGGCCAGCAGCGCGTTCATCGTGAAGTCGCGCCGGCGGGCGTCATGCGAGAAGTCGCGGCCGAAGACGACCGTGGCCCGCCGGCCATCGGTGTCGACGTCCTCGCGCAGCGTCGTCACCTCGAAGGGCGTGCCGTCCACGATGACGGTGACGGTCCCGTGCTCGATGCCCGTAGGGACGGTCTTGAGGCCCGCCGCGCGTGCCCGCCGCGTCACCTCCCGGGGCAGGGCCGTGGTCGCCACGTCGATGTCGCCGGGCTGAAGCCCCAGGAGCGCGTTGCGAACAGCGCCGCCGACGACGCGCGCCGCCTCGCCCTCGCCGTCGAGCATGTCCAGCAGCCGCTGCAGGTCCGGCCGCGCGATGAAGCTGCCCTGCGGAAGCCGCGCCTGCGCGACCTGTGGCACGCTCATTCCACCCGCCCCGGCACGAACTTTCCGTTCTCCATGTGCGCGGGAACGTAGGGCCCCGTGCCGCGCGGGGCCGTGAGGCCGGTGTAGACGAGCCAGCCGAAGGCGACGGCCATGCCGGCGATCAGCAGCCAGGAGACGTGCCCGTCCCAGTGCACGCGCCGGAACGGCGAGCGCCGCCGCACCGCCAGCCACAGGGCGAACAGCGCGAAGGGGATCAGAAACAGCAGGATTTCCTCGATGATCGCGCGGCTCATTCTCCGTAAAGCCTTTCATACATGCCGCGCAGGATGCCCGCGGTGACGCCCCAGATGTAATGCTCGCCGAACGGCATCGCATAGTAGTGGCGCAGTTGGCCCTTCCACTCGCGCGCGTGGCGCTCGTGGTTGCCCGGCGTCATCAGGAAGGACAGCGGCACCTCGAAGGCGGCATCGACCTCCATGGGATTGATGGTCACCGCGTAGCGCGGATCGACGACCGACAGCACGGGCACGATGCGAAAACCGCTCGTCGTCACGTAGTGGTCGAGATATCCCAGCGGCCGCACGAAGCCGCGGTCGAGGCCGATTTCCTCTTCCGCCTCCCGCAACGCCGCCTGAAGGGGAGACGCGTCCGCCGCGTCGATCTTTCCGCCCGGGAAGGCGACCTGGCCGGAATGGTCGCGCAGATGCGCCGCCCGGCGCGTCAAGAGCACCGTCGCCGCCTCCGGCCGCGCCACCACCGGGATCAGAACGGCCGCCGGCCGATGAACGGTTCCCGGCGCCGGGGCGAGGTCGGGCACGAGGTCGTGGTCGCCCCGCGCCGCGGCGTCCCCGGGCAGGGCGAGCGACAGCCTCGCCAGGGCGCGCGCCTCGAGCGATTCGGGGGAGAAGGACGTCTCCTGGAGGCCGCTGCTCACGTCGTTGCGTCCGGGTCGATCGTCAGGTCGCCGGCGTCGGCCATGGGGAAGAACGCGCCGCAGGACCGCACGCCGAACTTGCGTCCACGCGGAGTGTCGGCCTCCTCGCCGAGAGCGACGAGATCGTAGAACACGGACCTCGCCACGCGTGCCCACAGCTCCCCGCGGACAAGCACATAGGGCCTGAGCCCGCCCGTGGGTTCCAGTTCGAAGCGCATGGGGGTCTGCGGTCCCGCGGTCGTCCAGTCGTCGACGGTGGTCCGGAAGGACAGGGACTGCCCCGCGCCGGACCCTTCGACGCGCATCTCGACCGCGAGGAAGGGAACGTCCTCGACCACGATGCCGACCCGCTCGACCGGCGTCACCAGGACGTAGCGCTCGGGATCCTTGCGCAGGATCGTCGAGAACAGTCTCACCAGCGCGGGCCGGCCGATCGGCGTACCGCCGTAGAACCATGTCCCGTCGGCGGCGATCCGCATGTCGATCTCGCCGCAATAGTCGGGGTTCCACAGGTGGACCGGCGGCAGTCCGCGCCCGGCCGCCGCCCGCGCGCCGGCGGTCAGGCTGTCCAGCACGGGTCCCGGACCCGCGGCCCCGGTCGGCCGTTCATTGCTCATGGGAGGGATATAAGACGTTGCGGGCGCAGCGTCACCCGCCACGCCCGGGGCGCCGCTGTCGCCGGCGGAATCGTGCCGCGCCGCCCAAGATGCGGCCCGCGCCGAATCGCACGTCTCGAGACCTGTTGAAAAATACAACTGTAGATTGCTTTACAGCTCAAGCCCCGATTTATACTGTCGGCATATTAAGTTGCATCGCTTCCGCGTCCTCAGCGTTTCTTTATTCCCGCCTTCAAATCAATCATCCACCAGACCGCGAAAAGACAATGATCGAGCTTCTCCTCACGGGCCTGAGCTACATCGTGGTCTTCTGGGTTGGCTTTTTCGTCGCCGGGGCGCTGGCGGTCGCCAAGCGGTCGGACGAGGACGAGGTGGAGGCCAACGTCCGCGAAACGCTCCGAACCGGCGCCGTTGTCCCTGCCATCCGGGCGATGCGCACGCGGTAGCCGAAGATCCGGGCCGCGCAGCGTTTCCGCCGGTACCGTGGATCCCGTGCCTGACGCCGATCTCCATGGAGGCGGCAAGGCGTCAGCGTGACGCCTGCGTCTTTATCGCTCGCCCTGAGGTCCCAAGCGGACAGGCGCTGCTGATCCCCAGCCCACGCGCGGGCTTCGCCGCGACTTTCCAGGGCCTTGGCTGTCCCAGGGCCAGATGCCTCGGGGCCCGGCGTGGCGCTAGCGCCTGCTCTCCTACGGCCAGCGGACGCGGGGCGGCATGCTGGACAGGATGCTCTCGACATTGCCGCCGGTTTTCAGGCCGAAGATCGTGCCGCGGTCGTAAAGCAGGTTGAATTCCACATACCGGCCGCGGCGCACGAGCTGTTCCTCGCGATCCCCGGCGGTCCAGCGCGTCTCGACGTTCCGGCGCACGATCTCGGGATAGACGCGGTCGAAGGCGAGGCCGACGTCCCTGGTGAACGCCAGGTCGGCCGCCCAATCGCCGCTGTCATGGTAGTCGTAGAAGATGCCGCCGATGCCACGCGGCTCGTTCCGATGCTTCAGGTGGAAATACTCCTCGCACCACGCCTTGTAGTTGGCGTAGGGCGCGATCCGCGCATGGGCGTCGCACGCCGAGCGCATGGCTTCGTGGAAGGCGATCGTGTCCGGGTGGTCCTGCACGCGCCGCCGGTCGAGCACCGGGGTCAGGTCGGCCCCGCCGCCGAACCACGCCTTCGTCGTCACCACGAAGCGCGTATTCATGTGCACGGTCGGGACGTACGGGTTCCATGGATGGGCGATGAGCGAGATGCCGGACGCCCAGAAGCGCGGATCCTCGCTGGAGCCCGGGATCTGGCCGCGGAACTCCGGCGCGAACTCGCCATGGACCGTGGAGATGTGCACGCCGACCTTCTCGAACACGCGTCCGCGCATGATCGACATCTCGCCCCCGCCGCCCTTGGCGCCGGAGTGGTCGGTGCGTTCCCATGTCTTGCGCTCGAAACGCCCGGCCGTGGCAGCGTCCGCCTCCGGATCGAATGGCCCTGCGGCTTCGTCCTCGATGCGCTCGAGCGATGCGCAAATGCGATCGCGCAGGCTTCGGAACCAGGCCGATGCCTCCGCCTTGCGTGAGTCGAGCGTCGCGGCGTCGGGCAGCGGCGAAGCGGCCTTGAACGGCGAATGCGAATGCGGCGCGGTCATGCGAGTGGTTCCTGCAGCGTCTCCCCGGCGGGGAGCTTCGGAAATGCGCCGGCCTGGCGCAAGGCCTCCCCGACGAGGATGGCGGCGGCAACCGCCACATTGAGCGAACGCAGGCCGGGGACCTGCGGTATGACGATGCGCGCGTCGGCTGCGGCATGAACCTCGTCCGGCACGCCGGCCGATTCGCGACCCATCAGCAGCACGTCATCGGCGCGGAAGCTGAAGTCCGTGTGCGCGACGGCGCCGCGCGTCGTCGCGACCACGAGGCGACGGCCCGCGAGGCTCCCGCCGGAGAAGGCGTCGCGAAATCGCGCCCACGACACGTGCCGCTCTATGCTCACAGCGTCGAGGTAATCCATGCCGGCGCGCCGGAAGGCGCGGTCGGACACGGGAAAGCCCGCCGGCTCGACGATATCGACCGCGACACCGAGGCATGCGGCCATACGCAGCATGGTCCCCGTGTTCTGCGGGATGTCGGGCTGGAACAGGGCGAGGCGAAATGTCATGGGTCGAGGAGCGGGAAGGGTTGCGGCTTTCATGGACCGACCCGGCAAAAACGGGCGCGAAGCCCGTCTGATCAGCATTCCGGACTATAGACAAGCCTTGTCGTGCGTGCGAAACACCCGCCGCGCGGCGACGCCCGGTCGCATTGATAGCGCGCGCCTTCGCGCACCATATGGCCGGGAAAGCCGAGACCGTTCGGATCGAGAACGCCCGGGACGCAGCCTGTCGCGCGTCGGGGCGGTGTGGCGAGGATGATGACCGTGGCGCAAACTGTGGCCGAACCCACCCGGAGAGACTTCCTCTTCATCGCGACGGGCGCTGTCGGCGCCGTCGGCGTCGCCTCGGCGATCTGGCCGTTCATCAGCCAGATGGCGCCGGACGCGGCGACGATCGCGGCGGGCGCGCCGGTCGAGATGGACCTCGGGCCGATCGCCGAGGGCCAGATCGTGAAGATCTTCTGGCGCGGCAAGCTCATCTTCGTGCGTCACCGGACCAAGAAGGAGGTCGAGGAGGCGCAGAACGTGGTACTCGCCGACCTGCGCGATCCGCAGCCCGACTCGGCCCGCGTCAAGGAGGGCCACTCCCAGTGGCTGGTCGTCTACGGAAACTGCACCCATCTGGGCTGCGTGCCGCTCGGCAACGAAGGCGCGTTCAACGGGTGGTTCTGCCCCTGCCACGGCTCGGTGTTCGACACGTCCGGGCGCATCCGGCAGGGACCGGCGCCGACGAACCTCCCGGTTCCCCCTTACGCCTTCCTTTCAGACAGCAAGATCCAGATCGGTTGACCCGCAGGGGCGGCCCCGCCGGGGACGCCAGTCGCAGGATTAAGTCATGAGCGGACATTCCACCTACGTTCCGAAGAGTGCCGTTGGGAAGTGGTTCGAGAGCCGCCTCCCCATCGTCGGCCTCATCCACTCCTCCTTCGTGGTGTTCCCGAACCCTCGGAACCTCAATTACTTCTGGACGTTCGGCGGCATCCTCGCCTTCATGCTCGTGTCGCAGATCATCACCGGCGTCGTCCTGGCGATGCACTACACGCCGCACGCCAGCATGGCCTTCAACTCCGTCGAGCACATCATGCGCGACGTGAACTACGGCTGGCTGATCCGCTACCTGCACGCCAACGGCGCGTCGATGTTCTTCATCGCGGTCTACGTGCACATCTTCCGCGGCATGTACTACGGCTCGTACAAGGCCCCCCGCGAGATCCTGTGGATCCTCGGCGTGATCATCTTCCTGCTGATGATGGCCACCGCCTTCATGGGCTATGTGCTGCCCTGGGGCCAGATGTCCTTCTGGGGCGCGACCGTCATCACCAGCCTGTTCTCGGCGCTGCCGATCGTCGGCGAGACGATCGTGACCTTCCTGTGGGGCGGCTTCTCGGTCGATAACCCGACGCTGAACCGCTT
>JAIYAB010000090.1 GCA_027489275.1 Hyphomicrobiales bacterium | reverse complement strand
GGCGGAATCGAACCACCGACACTGCGATTTTCAGTCGCATGCTCTACCAACTGAGCTAGCTGGGCGTGCCGGTCGCGGGCGGGCCGCGGCGGACGACCGGGCTTATAGAGGCTCCCACCGGGCGTGTCCAGCGTCTCGCCGCTCTGCCGTTTCGGGGGCGCGCGGGATAGGGTGGCGGGAATGTCGGGGCGGCTGGGCGGCGGGAACGGCGGCCTCGATCGGCGCCCGAAACGACCGTGACCGGGATCGGGAGCGGGGGAGGATTGCGCGTGACGGACCGGGGGATGGGGACTGCGGCGAACGCGCCGGACGTCGGTCGCATCGGCATCGCCGACGGAGCGGCGGCGGCCGAGGTCGCGGTCGACGGCGCGGAACTACGCGGCTGGCAGGTCGGCGGCGAGGATCTCCTGTGGCCGGGCGATCCGGCGGTCTGGGACGGCGTGGCGCCCGTGCTCTTCCCGGTGGTGGGCTGGACACGCGGCGGCGCGGTGCGCGTCGACGGGCGGACGTATCCGCTGGGGCTGCACGGCTTCGCGCGGCATGCGCGGTTCGACGTGGCGCAGAGGCGCGGCGATTCGGTCACGCTCGTGCTGCGCGAGAGCGAGGAGACGCTGCGGCTCTACCCCTTCCCCTTTCGGCTCGCCGTCACCTACACGGCCGGGGGTGCGACGCTGTCGGCGGCGCTGGAAGTCACCAACACGGGCGCGCGGACGATGCCGTATGCGGCCGGCCTGCACCCGGGGTTCCGGTGCCCGTTGCCGGGGGGCGAAGACGCGGCGCACCACGTCGCGTTCGACGCGCAGGAGCGGGCGTCCGTGCCCGTCATCGCGCCCGGGGGGCTGTTCTCGGCGCGCGAGCGGTCGATCGGACTGGAGGGGCGGATGCTCCGGCTGCAGGCCGACACTTTCGCGCAGGAGGCGCTGTGCTTCATCGGGGCGCGCAGCCGCGCCCTCGCGCTGGCGACGGACACGCCGCACGGGCCGCGGCTGCGGGTGGAGTTCGAGGGGCTGCCGAACATCGTGCTGTGGAGCCGGCCGGGGGCGCCGTTCCTGTGCATCGAGGGCTGGAGCGGCTGGGGGGATCCCGAGGGCTATGCCGGCGAACTGCGCGACAAGCCGGGCATGAGGCTGCTGGAGCCCGGCGAAACGGGACGCCTTGCCATGCGCATGACGTACACCGGCGTCCCGGGCGCACACGCCCCTTGACCGGCGCAGTGATGCCCGTGAGCATGCAGCCTCGAAATGGGCTGGGGGTCGGCCGTGCAATCGCTTGCGAAAGTGCCGTTCTTCAAGGATGCGGGCATCGATTTCGACCGCTTCGATCGTCGCTGCGCGTGGAAGCGGTTCGACGAGGGCGAGATCTGTCTCGACTTCGAGGACCAGTCGTCCGACGTCTATTTCATCATCTCCGGCGAGGTGCGCATCCTCATCCGCACGCAGGCGGGCAAGGAGGTGATCCTGGGCGAGATGCGCGGCGGGCAGTTCTTCGGGGAACTCGCGGCCATCGATGACACGCCGCGCTCAGCCAACGTCACCGCGCTGACCAATGCCGAGATGTGCATCATGCCGGCGGCGGCCTTCCGGGAGTTGGTGCATGCCTCGCCGGTCGTCGCGGACCGGCTCCTGCGGCTGCTCGCCTCGCGCATCCGCGAGCTGAACGCGCGGATCACCGAGCACTCCGTGTTCGACCTGAAGCATCGCCTTTACGCGGAGCTGCTGCGCATGTCGGTGCCGCGGCCGGGCGCGGCGGGCGAGCGGTCGGTCTCGCCGCCGCCGTTCCACCACGTGCTGGCGGCGCGGATCGGCTGCCGCCGCGAGCAGGTGACGCGGGAGCTCTCGGCCCTGACCTCGGAGGGCATCGTCACCAAGACGCGCGGCGCGCTGGTGATCGTGCGGCCCAAGGTCCTCGAGGAGCGCCTCGCCGAGGCGCTGCAGAATGATGGGTGACGCCGGAGCCGGCAACGCCGCCGGCCGCGGAACGGGACGCACGGCGACGCAAGCGGTGGGCTCGGTGCGGCGCAGCTTCGCGCCCTGGACCGACCCCGGCGCGAAGCCCCTGATCCGCTACGAGAAGGTGACCCGCCGTTTCGGCGATGTGCGCGCCGTCGACGGCGTCGACCTCGACATCTACGAGCGCGAGTTCTTCTGCCTGCTCGGCCCATCCGGCTGCGGCAAGACCACGCTGATGAGGATGCTCGCCGGGTTCGAGACGCCGACGGAGGGCCGCATCCTGCTCGGCGGGGTCGATCTCGCTGGACTGCCCCCCTACCGGCGGCCGGTGAACATGATGTTCCAGTCCTACGCGCTGTTCCCGCACATGAGCGTCGAGGCGAACGTCGCGTTCGGGCTGAAACAGGACGGCGTCGCCCGCTCGGAGATCCAGGACCGCGTCGCGGCGGTGCTGAAGCTCGTCCAGCTCGAAGGCTACGGGCGTCGACGGCCCGACCAGCTCTCCGGCGGCCAGCGCCAGCGCGTCGCGCTCGCCCGCGCGCTCGTCAAGCGGCCGAAGGTGCTGCTGCTCGACGAGCCGCTCGGCGCGCTCGACAAGAAGCTGCGGGAGGAGACGCAGTTCGAGCTCATGGACCTTCAGGTCGAGCTGGGAATGACGTTCCTGGTCGTCACGCACGACCAGGACGAGGCGATGACCATGGCCGACCGCATCGCCATGATGGACCGCGGCCGCATCGCCCAGTGCGGCACGCCGGCCGAGATCTACGAGACGCCGGCCACCCGCGGCGTGGCGTCCTTCGTCGGCGACGTGACGATGTTCGAAGGTGTGGTCGAGGGGAGGGCGGGCAGCATCGTCTCGGTGGCGGGCGAGGGGGCGGCGCCCTCCGTCCTGGTGGACGAGGCCGTGTCGGGCCGCGCCGGCGCCGTGGCCGTGGGAGCACGGGTCGCCGTTGCCGTCCGGCCGGAGAAGATCACGCTGGCGCAGGATCCGCCGCCGCCCGGCACACCCAACGTGATCGAGGGGGAGGTCTGGGACATCGGCTATCTCGGCGACTGGACGGTCTACCGCATCCGCCTTGCCGACGGAGCCATCGTGCGCGTCTCGCGCGCCAACGCCTCGCGCTTCGTGGAACGGCCGATCACCTGGGAAGACCGGGTCTGGATCCACTTCGCGCCGGCCGCCGGCGTCCTGCTCGCCGAATGACCCGGCCGGGCGTCGAGACGGGCGGTCGCGGCAGCGGCGACGACGCGAGCCGCCGCGGCCGCTGGCTCGTCGTCGGGCCGCCCTTCCTGTGGCTCGGGCTGTTCTTCCTGCTGCCGTTTCTTATCGTGGCGCGCATGAGCCTGTCGGAGCGGGCGACGGCACGCCCGCCCTATCGCCCGGCCTTCGCGTGGGAGGACGGGCCGGCAGGCTGGTGGGACAAGCTCGGCCAGCTCTCGCTCGACAATTTTGTCTCACTGCTGGACGAACCGCTGTATCTCGACGCGCTCTTCACCTCGCTGCGCATCGCCGCCACGGCGACGCTGATCCTCATCCTCATCGGCTATCCGATCGCCTACGCCATGGCGCGCGCGCCGGGTCGGCTGCGGCCGATCCTGGTGACGCTCGCCATCCTGCCGTTCTGGACGAGCTTCCTGATCCGGGTCTACGCGTGGATCGGCATCCTGAAGCCGGAGGGCCTGCTCAACGCGGCATTGGCAGCCATCGGCGTCATCGACGAGCCGCTGCAGATCCTCGACACCGAGATCGCGGTGCAGATCGGCCTCGTCTACTCCTACCTGCCGTTCATGGTGCTGCCGATCTACGCGTCACTGGAGAAGCTCGACGGCACGCTGCTGGAGGCGGCGCAGGATCTCGGCTGCCCGCCGTGGAAGGCGTTCTGGCTCGTCACCGTGCCGCTCTCCATGCCCGGCGTGCTGGCGGGCGCGTTCCTCGTGTTCATCCCGGCGCTGGGCGAGTTCGTGGTGCCGGATCTGCTCGGCGGCTCGGAGACGCTGATGATCGGGCGTACGCTATGGAGCGAGTTCTTCTCCAACCGCGACTGGCCGCTTGCCTCGGCGGTAGCGATCGTGCTGCTCGTCGTCATCCTCGGGCCGATGCTGCTGTGGCGCGCCGTGCCGCAGAGGGACGCGGAGGCGGGGCGGTGACCGGCGGCCTCACCCGCTTCAACATCGTGTCGCTGGTGCTGGGCTTCTCGTTCCTGTACCTGCCGATCGTGCTTCTGGTCGCGTTCTCGTTCAACGAGTCCAGGCTCGTCACCGTCTGGGGCGGCTTCTCCACGCGCTGGTACGGCGAACTGTTCCGCAATCAGCAGATGATCGACGCGGCCTGGGTGACGGTGCGCGTCGGCCTCGTCTCGGCGACGGTGGCAACGGTGCTCGGCACGCTGGCAGCGGTCGCGCTGGTGCGTTTCCAGCGGTTCCGCGCGCGGATGCTGTTCACCGGCATGGTCTACGCACCGCTGGTGATGCCGGAGGTGATCACCGGCCTGTCGCTGCTGCTGCTCTTCGTGTCGCTCGACATGGACCGCGGGTTCTGGACCATCACGATCGCGCATGTGACCCTCACGATGTGTTTCGTCACCGTGGTGGTGCAATCGCGCCTGCTGACCTTCGACCGCAGCCTCGAGGAGGCAGCGCTCGATCTCGGCGCGACGCCGTTGCGCGCCTTCCTGTCGGTGACGCTGCCCCTGATCGCTCCGGCCGTCGCGGCGGGATGGATGTTGGCCTTCACCCTCTCGCTGGACGATCTGGTCATCGCCAGCTTCACGTCAGGCCCCGGGGCCACGACGCTGCCGATGCGCATCTATTCGCAGGCGCGGCTGGGCGTGTCGCCGGAGATCAACGCCGCCTGCACGATCCTGATCGGGGTCGTGGCCATCGCCATCGTCATGGCGTCGCTTGCCACGAAACGCGGCCTCTTGGTCGGCCGCAGCACGTAGCGGCGCGCGCCGTCAGTTCGGGGCGAGGGCGTCGCCGCCGGCCGGCACGACCGGGGTCTCCGGTCGCCGCGCCCGCAGGTCGATGAAGGGGCTGGTGGCGCCGGAGCGGCGCATCAGGCTGCGCGCGTCGGGCACGATCATCGGGTCGTCGAAGCTTCCGGTCACCTCGAAGGGCAGCGTCACCGGCTCGCGGCCTGCGGGTGCGTCGACGAGCTGCGCGATGCCGCTGAGAGCCAGCACCCGCTCGGCGAGGCCGACCTGCCCGGCGAAACCGATGCGCGCGGCGGGCGAGCCGACGCTGCCGTCCTGGACGTCCATGACGCCGCGGCTGATGCGGGCCGACAGGCTGGCGAGTTCGAACGGCGTGCGCCCGCCCCGCACGTCGAGGGCTGCGCTCAGCGGGCGCTTTTCCATCCGCCGCAGCACCTCGGGCAGGTTGATGCCGACGATGTCGCCCTGGCGCACGACAAGCGTCGCCTTGCCTTCCAGCGAACGCACGACGGCGTGCGCGTTGGCCCCCGAGGCCTCGACCTGGAGCGTGCCGTAGCCGATGCCGCTGATACGCCGGCCGTCGGTCGCGGTGGCGAGCGCCGCGGCGGTATCGACGCGGTCGAAGCTCGCCTGGGCCTTGAGGTCGAAACCGCGCGGAGCGCCCGCAAGCGAGATCCGTCCCTTCAGGGAGCCCTTGTGGAACTCGGCCCCGCCGAGCGTGAAATCGGTCTTGCCCTGGCGCGAGATCAGCGAGCAGGCGACGTTGGTGAGGACGGCCTGGCCGATGGCGACGCGCCCGGCAGAGACGCGCAGGTCGACATCGCCCGACGGCAGCATCGCGGGATCGATGGTGTCCCGCGACCAGCCGCCATCGGCGCCGCGCAGCGCGCCGAGCACCCGGGCCTGCTCCGTCAGGTCGAGCCTGTCGCCCGCGAGCGTGCCCGAGAGCGACCCCCGGCCGCGCAGATCCTTGAGGTGAAGGGCGCCTTCGAGGCGTCCTGACGGCAGCACGACGGCCGCGTTGGCCAGGGAGGCGTCGCCGTCGCGAAGCCTGAGCGCTCCCTGCACGTCGACGGGCCCTTCCATCGTCATCGGGAGCGGCAGGGAAAGCCACGAGGCCAGGCGCTTGAGGCTGTTCGTCTTCACCGAGAGCTTGCCGTCGACGTCCCAGATCGGCAGGCGGGTCACGCGCCCGGCGAAGTCGATGGCGCCGACGTCCCCGGAGACGCGTCCGGAGGTGACCGCCGGGCGGCCTTCCATCAGCGCCGCGACGTCGAGCGAGAAGGACTGGACCTTGACGCGCTCCCCCCGCCAGGCGAGTTCGCCGTCGAGATCGTAGGTGTCTCGGGTCATCCCCCGGCCGGCGATGAGCTGGACGGAGTCGAGCAGGACTGACCGCCCGCCGGCCGCGCCCGTCGCCTCCACCCGTCCGTCGAACATGACCAGCCGCTCGACGTCGGGCAGGTTGAAGATCCCGTCCCCCGGCGTCAGGACGGTCGCCAGCCGCCGCAGCGTCTCATCGGCCGAGCCGTCGTCGCGATAGACGAGGCGGGGGTTGAAGAGGGTGAGTTCCGTCAGCTCGATTCGCCCGCCCACCAGCGGAAGAAGTCGGACGCGGCCGCGCAGCCTCTCCACGTCGAGTTGCACGGCCCCGGCGGCGTCCCGCAGGGCAAGTCGCGAGATGTCGAGGCGCGGCACGGGCAGCAGGGTGAAACGGGCGCTGGCGGCCTTGCCCGAGGGTAGTCCCGCGAGGGAGGCGAGCTGCGGCGCAATCTGTCCGCCGAGCGTCGCGTCGGGGATGGTCCACGGCGTCGCCGCCGCGAAGGCGCCGCAGGCGGCCAGGACTGCAGCGATGAACCAGTGTCGTTTCATGACGCCTGCGGATACGGAACTGGACGGAAACGGCGGCGCCGGCCCGCAGGACGGCTCAGGACTATAACCCTTCTCTCGACGGCCGAAAACCGCGTGGGGCGTGTCCGTGCGGGCGCTTCGCGCGGGACGTGCAGCAGGCAGGCGGCCGGGAGCTTTCGGAAACGGGTCATATTGGGTATCGACGGGAGCGAGGATCGATGGCGTAGCATGTTCTCGCTGACGCAAGATGAAGGCAGCACCATGGCCGAGCCCGCAATCGTCACGTCCCAGCTTCTGTGGACGCCCCCTCCGGAGCGGGTCGCCGCGTCGCAGATGTTGCGGTTCCGAGACGCCTTCAACGCCCGCGAGGGCCTGTCGACCGTCAGCTACGCCGACCTGCACGCGGCTTCGATCGACCGGCGTGCGGCGTTCTGGTCGCTGGTCTGGGACTTCTGCGAGGTGCGCGGCGAGAAGGGGGAGACGGTCCTGGCCGAGGACCGGATGCCTGGTGCTTCGTTCTTCCCGCAGGCGCGGCTCAACTTCGCGGAGAATCTTCTGCGGCGCGACGACGACGGCGAGGCGATCGTCTTCCGGGGCGAGGACAAGGTAGCGGGACGCCTGACGTGGCGGGACCTGAACGCGCTGGTGTCGCGCCTGCAGCAATGGCTGGTTGCGCAGGGGGTGCAGCCCGGCGACCGGGTCGCCGCCATGATGCCGAACCTGCCGGAGACGGTGGCGCTCATGCTGGCGGCGACGTCCATCGGGGCCGTCTGGTCGTCCTGCTCGCCGGATTTCGGCGTGCGCGGCGTGCTGGACCGGTTCGGCCAGATCGCGCCGAAGGTGTTCGTCGCCTGCGACGGCTACTGGTACGCCGGCAAGCGGATCGCCGTCGCCGAGAAACTGGCCGAGGTCGTCCCGCACCTGCCCGGCCTCGCGGCGGTGCTGGTCGTGCCCTACCTGGGCGAGGCCGACGCCGTGGCCGAGGCGCTGCCGATGGCGACGACGCTGCCGGCCGCCATCGCGCCCTATGCGGCCCGCCCGGTCGCCTTCACGCGGCTGCCCTTCGACCATCCGCTCTACATTCTCTATTCGTCCGGCACGACCGGCGTGCCCAAGTGCATCGTGCACGGTGCGGGCGGCACGCTGCTGCAGCATCTGAAGGAGCACCGGCTGCACTGCGACATGGTCGCCGGCGACCGGGTGTTCTACTTCACCACCTGCGGCTGGATGATGTGGAACTGGCTCGTCTCCGGCCTCGCCAACGGCGCGACGCTGATGCTGTTCGACGGCTCGCCGTTCCATCCCGTGCCGTCGGTGCTGTTCGACTTCGCGGCGCAGGAGCGGTTCTCCATGTTCGGCACCTCGGCGAAATACATCGACGCCTGCAAGAAGGCCGGCCTCGAGCCGCGCCTCACGCATGACCTCTCCAGCGTCCGCCTCCTCACCTCGACCGGTTCGCCGCTGGCGCCTGAGAGCTTCGAGTGGGTGTATTCCCACGTGAAGGCCGACGTGCACCTGGCTTCCATCTCGGGCGGCACCGACATCGTGTCCTGCTTCGTGCTCGGCGACCCTACGGGCCCGGTGCGCAAGGGCGAGATCCAGGCGCCCGGCCTCGGCATGGCGGTGGAGGTATGGGACGAGGAGGGCCATCCCGTGCGCCAGCAGAAGGGCGAACTGGTCTGCACCCGCGCGTTTCCCTCCATGCCGATCATGTTCTGGAACGATCCCGACGGCGCAAAGTACCGCGCGGCCTATTTCGAGCGCTTCCCCGGCGTGTGGTGCCACGGCGACTTCGCCGAGTGGACGGCGGCCGGCGGAATGATCATCCACGGCCGCTCCGACGCAACGCTCAATCCGGGCGGCGTGCGGATCGGGACGGCGGAGATCTACGCGCAGGTCGAGCAGATCCCGCAGGTCGTCGAGGCGCTGGCCATCGGCCAGGACTGGGACAACGACGTGCGCGTCGTGCTGTTCGTGCGGTTGCGCGAGGGCGTTGCGCTCGACGAGGCGCTGGAAAAGGAGATCCGCGCGAAGATCCGCACCGGCGCCAGCCCCCGCCACGTGCCAGCCCGCATCGTGGCCGTCGCCGACATTCCCCGCACCAAGTCGGGCAAGATCACCGAGCTGGCGGTGCGAGACGTGGTGCACGGGCGGGCGGTGAAGAACAAGGAGGCGCTGGCGAACCCGGAGGCGCTGGACCTCTTCGCGGACCTGCCGCAACTGCGAAGCTGAGCCGGGCGCTCAGGCGCGCGCCAGCCCGGCGGCGTCCTCCACAGCCGCCGCCTCCGGCGGGGTCGCGGGGGAGGACACCCGCATCAGCGCGACGACCGGCACGATGCCGGCGACGACGATCGCGAGCGCGGCCAGCGCGCCCTCCTCGAAGGCCCCGCGCGACGCCTGCGCGTAGAGCAGCGTTGCGAGCGTGTCGACGTTGAGCGGGCGTAGCAGCAGCGTCGCCGGCAGCTCTTTCATCGCGTCGACGAAAACGAGCAGCGCGGCGGACACCAGCGCGGGGCGGGCCAGCGGCAGGTGGATTTCCCGCAGCACGCCGCCTGGCCGTCGCCCGAGCGTGCGGGCGGCGTCGTCGATGTGGCGGGAGATGCGGCTCATCCCGCTCTCGATCCCGCCCGACGCGATGCCGAGGAAGCGGATCGCGTAGGCGATCACCACCGCCGCCCCGCTGCCCGTGAGGATGAGCCCGGGGGAGACGCCGGTCACGCCGCGCCAAGCGTCGGCCACGACATTGTCGACGGCGGCGAGCGGCCACAGCAGCCCTACCGCCAGCACGGTTCCCGGCAGCGCATAGCCGAGCGCGGCGATTCGGCCCAGAAGGGCAACGGTCGGCCGGCGGACGAGACGGACGGCGGCGGCGACGAGCGCACCCAGCGCGACGACGATGACGGTCGCAGTGCCGGCCAGAACGAGGCTCGCGCCGAGCGCGGCGGCGATCTCGTCCGGGATGCCGGCGCGCAACGTCCGCGCGATCGCCTCGCGTGCCAGGAAGGCGACCGGAGCGAGGAAGCCGACGATGATGGGCAGCGCGCAGAGCGCCGTCGCCGCCCAGCCTGCCGCTCCAGGGAGCGGCAGCGGCGAGACGGGACGGGGTCGCTTCATCGAGCCGGTGAAGCTGCGGCCGCCCCGCGCGCGCGCTTCCATCCAGAGAATGGCGACGACGATCGCCAGCATCACGCAGGCGATCTGCGCCGCTCCGGGCAGGCTGCCGCGGTTCAGCCACGTCGCGTAGATCGACACGGTGAGCGTGCGGACGCCGAGATACTCGCTTGCGCCGATGTCGTTCAGCGTCTCCAGCAGCGCGAGCGAGAGGCCGAGCGCGAGGGCGGGGCGCGCGAGCGGCAGCGCGATCGTGCGGAACGTCTCCCACGGGCCGGCGCCGAGCGTGCGCGCGGCCTCGAGCAGGTTCGCGCTCTGCACGGCAAAGAGCGCGCGCGCGGTCAGGTAGACGTAGGGGTATAGCACCGCACCGAGGATGAGGATTGCGCCCGGCATCGAGCGGACCTCGGGAAACCAGTACTCGGCCTTCATGCGATAGCCGGCCATCGCGCGGAACGCCGTCTGCACGGGCCCGAGCGGCTCCAGCAACTCGACATAGACATAGGCGACGATGTAGGTCGGCACCGCCAGCGGCAGCACGAGGGCGGCCGCCATCAGGTCGCGCAGAGGGAAGCGATAGGCCGTCACGAGCCACGCCGCGCCCACGCCCAGCAGAGAAGTGACCACGGCCACGCCCGCCAGCAGCACGCCCGTATCGAGCAGCGCCCGCGGCAGCACGTTGACGCCGACATGACGAGCGGTCGAGGCGTCGCCGCCGAGCGCAATGATCAAGAGGGCGAGCACGGGCGCGGCGACGATCGCGGCCGCTGTCCATGCACCCGCCAGCAGGATCCGGCCCGCGCGGTCGGACGCGCGGCGCCCGGGACGATCTGTCCCGGGCGCCGGCACGGCCTTGGAGGGGGTAAGGGCCGTCACGTCAGTCCTGCATCAGTTGTCGAACCCCACCTGGTCGACCATCTCGCTGGCGGCCTTGCGGTTCTTCGCGACATCGGCGAGCGCGAGCGTGTCGGGGTTGATGGGTCCGGCGACCTTCTCGGTCTCGGCGCCGCCGACGCCCTTGCGGATCGGATATTCGTAGTTGAGGTCGGCGAGGATGCGCTGGCCGGCGTCCGACGTCATGAAGGCGATGAGCTTCACCGCGGCATCCTTGTTCGGCGAGAACCTGGCGACCGCGGCGCCCGAGACGTTGACGTGCGTGCCGCCGCCGGCGAAGCGCGAGTCGAGCACCTTGATCGCCTGGCCCCACTGTTTCTCTGAGGCGTTCGTGCCGTTGCGCATCAGGCCGACATAATAGGTGTTGCCGACGCCGATGTCGCAGACGCCGGCGAGAATGTCCTTGGCGACGTCGCGGTCGCCGCCTGACGGCTTCTTGGCGAGGTTGGCCTTGACCCCCTTCACCCATTCGGCAGCCTTCTCCGGGCCCATGCGCGACACGGCGGCCGAGAACAGCGAGACGTTGTAGGGGTGCTGCCCCGAGCGGATGCAGATCTTGCCCTTCCACCTGGGATCGGCGAGCTCCTCGTAGGTGATCGCGTCCTGCTTGACGCGGTCCTTCGAGGCGTAGACGACGCGCGAGCGCAGCGTCGTCGCGACCCAGTGGCCGGCCGGATCGCGCAGCGTGGCCGGAACGTTCGCGCTGATGGCAGGATCGTTGACCGGCTGGGTGATGCCCATCTCGGCGGCGCCGGCGAGCTTGGCGACGTCGACGAGGACGATGACGTCGGCTGGCGAGTTCTGGCCCTCCGCCTTCACCCGCTCCTCGAGGCCGTTGGTGAGGAACACCGCGTTGACCTTGACGCCGGTCTCCTTGGAGAAGGCGTCGAGCACGGGCTTGATCAGCGCCGGCTCGCGCGAGGTGTAGACGTTGACCTCCGCAGCGACCGCGGGCCCGGCGAGGGCGGCGGTGGCGAGGAGGAGCGGGGGGATGAGGCCGTGCAGCGTCATGGTTCGGGCTCCTGGCACAGGGTTCAAGGCCCTGTCTCGGTTTGGACGATGAAGCCGTATCGCCCGCCGCACTCTGCGCGTCAACAAAAAACGCTGCAAAATCAATAGATTATAGCTTTTCTAAACTGCGCAATCCGGAACGTTTCCAAAGATCGCGTGCCAAGCTGTTGAAGGATCGGGCGGCGCGCAGCCGTCTGTGCCAGACTGTCGCGACCTTCCGCCGCGGCCGTTGCGCGAGGTCAAGGACGCGACGACCGCCCCGCCCGAGGATGCGGGCGTGCCGGGTCCGCTCGCGGAACGGCCGCCGCCGACCCCACCGAGGACCATCATGACCAGTCATCCCCTGAAGCGAATCCTCCTCAATCTCGCACGCTCCAAGGAGCATCCCGAAGGATCCGCCCGCCACGGCTACGAGATCGTCGCCCCGCTCGATGCCAAGGGTCACCTCGATCCTGTCGCGTGGCGAGAGAGCCGCGCCGCCTGCCGCGTGCGCCGCTTCTGGGCCGGCGAGAAGGAGGAATTCGGGCACCTCGTGCACCGCTCCGGCGGTCCCGGAGGGGCGACGTGGTTCTTCGACTACAATCCGGCGGGAACGGACGACGACGAGGCCGGCTACCGGCTCGGCGAGCATGTCTTCGCGCCGGGAGAATACGTCTCCGTGAAGGACGAGGACGGTGTGATCCACACCTTCAGGGTGATTTCGGTCGCCGCGGCCTGAGCCGAGGCCTCGCTCACCGGCGCAGCGGCGGCGGACTGTCGCTCGGGCCGAACAGGTCCAGGTGGCGCTCGAACGCCGACTGCACCATCACGATCCCGGTGATGCCCAGCGTCAGCCCCAGCAGGAAGGCTGCCACGCCGCGCAGCAGCCTGCGCGGCCTGATGCGCGTGCCCTGCGGACGATCCATCGCACCGCCGGAGTCATCCGGCTCGTCGAGGGAAGGGTCGATCCCGAGGGTACGCATGGATCACGCGACAATCACTGGAATGGTTAGGGTTCGGTAAGGATGTCCTTGCTGACAGCTTGAGCAAGAACAGCCTTACCGAACCCTTAACGGAGCCTTGGCCGGAACCCTCGGATTCGAATAATCCGCGCCTGTGGCGTCTTGGCCATGACCGCCAGCGCCGGCCTTGCACGCTGGGCGCGAGATGCCTGATGCGGCCATCGAAAAAGGAAACGCCGGCGGCCGAGTGGGCGCCGGCGTTGCTGGCTCGGGGAGGGCGTCGGTGTTAGCCGGCGCCGCTTCACTCGGGCTTCTGGTAGGTCGCGCCGTGTGGCGCGATGGCCGCCGCCGCCGGCACCCCGGCCGGCACCGGGGTTGGAACGGCGTCCACCGCCGCGGCCTCGGCCTGCGCGCGCTTCTTCGAGCCGCGGGTCAGCAGGGTCTCCACCCGGTCGAGGTAGTAGTAGACGACCGGTGTGATGTAGAGCGTGAGCAGCTGCGACACCAAGAGCCCGCCGACGACCGCGATTCCGAGCGGCTGGCGCAGCTCCGAGCCGGCGCCGTGGCCGATGGCGATCGGCAGCGTTCCGAACAGGGCGGCGAAGGTGGTCATCATGATCGGCCGGAAGCGGATCAGCGCCGCTTCCCGGATTGCCGTCATCGCGTCCGCGCCGTCGCGCCGTCGCTCGATCGCGAAGTCCACCATCATGATGGCGTTTTTCTTGACGATGCCGATGAGCAGCAGGATGCCGATGATCGCGATCACCGACAGGTCCATGTTGTAGTACTGCAGCGCCAGCAGCGCCCCCAGGCCCGCCGAGGGCAGGCCGGACAGGATCGTGATCGGGTGGATGAAGCTCTCGTAGAGCACGCCCAGCACGATGTAGATGACCAGCACCGCGGCGAGGATCAGCAGGCCCTGGCCGCGCAGCGCGTCCTGGAAGAGCTGCGCCGAGCCGGCGAAGCCCGTCGTGACCGACGCCGGCATGCCGGCCTGCCGCTCGACGGCGCGCACCGCGTCCACCGCCTGGCCGAGCGCCACGCCCGGCGCGAGGTTGAACGAGATCGTCACCGCCGGCTGCTGCGACTGGCGGCTCACCGAGAGGGGTCCGATGGCGCGCTTGATCGTCGCCACGGACTCCAGCGGGATGTTCTGCCCGTTGTTGCCGCGCACGAAGAGCTGGGCGAGCCGCGCGGGATCCGTCTGGAAGTCGCGGTCGGCCTCCATGATGACCTGGTAGTCGTTGGCCGGCGTATAGATGGTCGAGATCTGGCGCGAGCCGAAGGCGTTGTAGAGCGTCTGGCGCAGCGCGTCGGAGGTGACGCCGAGGTTGGCGGCGCGCTCGCGGTCGAGTTCGATGAGGACCTGCGGGTTGGCGAGCTGCAGGTCGATGTTGACGTCGCGCAGCTGCTCGAGCTGCTGCATCCGCCGCCGCATGTCGGGGGCGACGCGATACAACGCTTCGAGGTCGCCGCTGGTCAGCGTGTACTGGTACTGAGCGCGCGACTGGCGGCCGGAGTTCAGATTGATGTTCTGCACCGGCTGAAGGATGAGCGACATGTTCGGCACGCCGGCCGTCGCGCGCCGCATCCGCGCGATGATCGTGCCGATGTCGTCACGCTGGTCCTTCGGCTTGAGCTGGATGAACATGAACCCCTGGTTCACGCCGCCCTGGCCGATGTTCGAGGTGAGGTAATCGACGGCCGGATCCTGCCGCAGGATGTCCATGATGGCCTGCTGGCGCAGCGCCATGGCCGGGAACGAGGTGTCCGGCGGCCCCTCGGTCGCACCGCGCAGAAGGCCAGTGTCCTCCTGCGGGAAGAAGCCCTTGGGCATGTTCGCGTACATGTTCGCCGTCACGAAGACCGACGCGATGGTGAGGAGCAGGACGACGAGGCGGAACTTGAGGACGACGTCGAGCGTCCAGCGATAGACCGCCAGCATTCCGCCAACGAAAGCGTCGACGGCCCGCGAGAACAGGCCCGGCTTGGCGTTGTGGTCGTGCGCCTTGAGGATGCGGGCCGACAGCATCGGCGTGAGCGTCAGCGAGACGAATCCCGAGACCAGGATCGCCACGGAGATGACGACCGCGAATTCGCGGAACACCCGGCCCACGACGCCGCCCATGAAAAACACGGGAATGAACACGGCGACGAGAGCCAGCGTGATCGACACGATGGTGAAGCCGATCTCGCGCGAGCCCTTCAGCGCGGCTTCGAACGGCTTCATGCCGTTCTCGATGTGCCGCATGATGTTCTCGAGCATCACGATGGCGTCGTCGACGACGAAGCCGACCGACAATGTCAGCGCCAGCAGCGAGATGTTGTCGATGGAGTAGCCCAGCACATACATCGCCGCGAAGGTGCCGATCAGCGAGACCGGCAGCGCGAGCGTCGGGATGATGGTCGCCGTCAACGACTTCAGGAACAGGAAGATGACGAGCACGACCAGCGCGATGGACAGCATCAGCGTGAACTGGACGTCGTAGACGGCCTCGCGGATCGGGATCGAGCGGTCGTTGAGCACGTGAAGGCCGATGGCGGCCGGAAGCTGCTCGCGGAAGGACGTGACACGGTCGCGGATGCGGTCGACGACCTCGACGGTGTTGGCGTCGGACTGGCGGAACACGGCGACGATGAGCGAACGCTCGCCGTTGAACCAGCTGGCGGCCTCGTCGTTCTCGGTCGAATCCTTCACGGTCGCCACGTCGCCGAGGCGGACCTGGATGTTGTTGCGCGAGGAGACGATCAGGTTGGCGTAGTCCTCGGCGCGGCGCATCTGCCCCGTCGCCTCGATGGTGATGCGCTGCCGGTCGCCGCGCAGCGTCCCGGTGGGCTGGTTGGAGTTGGCCGCCGCCACGGCAGCGCGCAGCTCGTTGAAGGTGAGGCCGCGCGACGACAGGGCCGACGGGTCGGCCTGGATGCGCACCGCGTATTTCTGCGAGCCGAAGATCAGCGCCTGGGCAACGCCCGGGATCTGCGAAATCTGCTGCTGCAGGACGGTCTCGGCGTAGTCGTTGACTGTTGACAGCGGCAGCGTGTTGGAGGTCAGGATGAGGAACAGGACCGGCTGGTCAGCCGGGTTGACCTTGCGGAAGCTCGGCGGGTTGGGCAGGTCCGCCGGCAGGCGCCGCGCTGCCGCGCTGAGCGCCGACTGCACGTCGAGAGCCGCGCCGTCGATGTTGCGGTCGAGGTCGAACTGCATGGTGATGTTCGTCGATCCCTGGGTGGAGATCGACGTCATCGACGTGATGCCGGAGATGTTGGCGAACTGGCGCTCCAGCGGCGCCGCCACGGAGGCCGCCATGGTCTCCGGGCTCGCTCCGGGCAGGCCGGCCGAGACGTTGATGGTCGGGAAGTCGACGCGGGGCAGGGCGGCGACGGGGAGCTGCCGGTAGGCGAACAGGCCGAAGATGATGAAGGACACGGTGATGAGCGTCGTCATCACCGGCCGGCGGATGCAGATCTCCGAGAGTCCCATGCCCCGTCTCCCGTTCCGTTAGCCGCGCGGCTGGCCGTTCTGGATGCCTGCGCCGGCGGGCGCGGGCTGCGGCGCGCCGCCCGGCTGGCCGGCGCCGGCCTGCGGCGTGCCCTGCGGCCGTGCCTGCGGCGCTCCGCCGGGCGGCTGGCCCTGCGGCCGCTGCCCGCCCTGCGGACGGCCTTCGACACGGACGCCGTCGTTGAGGAGCAGTTGGCCGTCGACGACGACGGTCTCGTCGCCGTTGAGGCCGGTCTTGATCACGGAGAGGCCGCGCAGCGTGCGGTCGACCGTCACCGGCCGGACGCGCGCCTGGCCGTTCTCGACGATGAACACGATCATGCCGTTCTGGCTCTGCTGGACGGCCTCGCGCGGGACGGTGATCGCGTCCTGCTCGACGCGGATCACGAGACGGACGTCGCACAGCGCGCCGGGCCACAGCATCTCGTCGGCGTTCTCGAACACGCCCTTGAGCGCGATCGTCCCCGACGTGGGGTCGACATTGTTGTCGATCACGGCGACGCGGCCGTCGATCGCGTCGGTCAGGCCCTGCGGCGTGGCCTGCACCTTCGAGGTGCCCTTGGCCAGCGCCTCGCGCAGCTCCGGCAGAAGCCGCTGCGGCACGTTGAACGACACGTAGATCGGGCTGATCTGGTTGATGGTGGCGAGCGGCACGCTGCCGTCGCCCGTCTTGGCGATGTTGCCGGCCTTGATGCCGGCGACGCCGATGCGCCCGGAGATCGGGGCGCGGATCGTGTAGTACCCCAGCGTGATGCGCAGGTTCTCCAGCACCGCCTCGTCGGCCCGGATCTGCGCCGAGACCGTCTGGACGGAGGTGCGCGCGTTGTCGAGCGTCACCTTCGAGCCGACCTCCTGCGCCGCGAGCTGCTCGTTGCGGCGCACGTCGCGCTCGGCCTGCTCGAGCTGGGCGCGGGAGCGCGAGAGGTTCGCCTCGGCCTGCTTGATCTGGGCTTCGATGCCGCGGGCGTCGAGCTCGAAGAGGATGTCGCCCTGCTTCACCGGCGCGCCGTCCTCGAAGTTCACCTTGAGGATCTGGCTCTCGACGCGCGAGCGCAGCGTCACGCTGGCCACCGTCTGCACCGTTCCGATCGT
>JAIYAB010000006.1 GCA_027489275.1 Hyphomicrobiales bacterium | reverse complement strand
CGCTGCCGCAGCAAGCGCGTTCGCTCTGGCGCGAAGCATCGCCTCTCCTTCGGCTGCATTGGCGGCCACGATGGGCGAGATCACGAGTGGAAAGCTCGCGACAAAAGTGCCTTTCCAGGATCGCGGCGACGAAATCGGCATGATGGCTAAGTCGCTTGAGGCCCTGCGCCGCCAGGCCGAACTTGCCGAAGAACACCGAACGCAAGCAGCGCGGCTTCAGGAGAGGAGCCGCAAGGAAGCCATGGAGGCCGTGGTTGCGAAGGTCGGCACGATTGTCTCTGCTGCAAGCAAAGGTGACTATTCGGCGCGGATCTCGGTGACCGAGGCGGATCTGGAGATCCGGCCTTTGCTGGATGGTATCAACAGCATCAACGCCACTGTCGATTCCGCGACATCGGATATCTTGCAGTTGGCCAATAGGCTCGCGTCCGGCGACCTCACCAGCAAGATCGAGGCATCCCATCAGGGACGCTTTGGGGAACTCACCAGCGCCTTGAACGGGACGGTCGACACACTCGCCGTAACCGTCTCGACGATCCAGTCGACGGCTCGTGACGTCAGTTCGGCAGCCCAGGAGATCAACACCGGTTCCAACGACCTTTCGAGCCGGACCGAGCAGCAGGCGTCCTCCCTGGAGGAAACCGCCGCCACGACGGAGGAACTGGCCGCGTCGGTGAAGGCGTCCGCCCAATCATCCCGGCAGGCGGTGGGCCTCGCCGAGCAAGCTACGATCGTGGCCCGTGACGGAGGCGCTATCGTCGGAAAGGCCGTCGAGGCCATGGCGCGCATTGAGACAGCGAGCCAGAAGATCTCGGACATCACGGGGGTTATCGATGAAATCGCCTTCCAGACGAACCTCCTCGCCCTGAACGCTGCGGTAGAGGCAGCCCGCGCGGGCGATGCCGGCAAGGGCTTTGCCGTCGTCGCATCGGAGGTCCGCACATTGGCGCAGCGCTCCTCGGAAGCAGCCAAGGAAATCACCGGCCTGATCAACGCGTCGGTGACGGAGGTCGGTGAGGGGGTGAAACTCGTCAAGTCGGCCGGCGACGTGCTGGGCAAGATTGTCGATGCCTCCCAACGCGTGACCTCCACGGTATCGGAGATCTCGACCGCTGCGGACGAGCAGGCCAACGGCATCGACGAGATGAGCCAGGCTGTGGCCCACATGGACGAGATGACGCAGCAAAACGCAGCACTGGCCGAGGAAAGCGCCGCCTCGGCTTCGTCTCTGACCGAGCAGATCCAGCGTCTCAATGAAGTGGTTGCCCAGTTCAAGGTTCGCAATCAGGCCTACGCCAGCCCGACAGTGCCGCATCGGCTCCGCCAAGAGGCGGCAGAGGCGTTCGCCTCGAAGAAAACCGCTACGGCCCGGCCGCAGAGCGTGCGCAAGCCCGAGGCACACCCGAAGAAGGTCGCCGCCGGAGGCGCTAGGTCCACACGTTGGGACGAGTTCTGACGGAAACGGGGCTCGCCGCGGCGAGCCTCGAACCTCTTTCGGGCCTGCTGTTGAAGGAGTTGAAGATGAGTGCGGCACTGAAAGATACCGCTATGGAAGCGGCCGATGGGGCCTCGATCAGCCAAGTTGTAACGTTCAAGATAGAAGGCCGAACCTTCGGAACGCCGGTCAACACGGTGAGGGAAATCCGCGGTTGGCAACCAGCTACGCCCCTACCAAACGCCGACCCACACGTAGTCGGCGTGTTGAACCTGCGGGGTTCGATTATCGTTGTCTATGACTTGAGGACACGACTTGGGCTTGGCCCGACCGAGCGGTCACGATCGACTGTAACGATTGTCGTTGACGCCGGCAGTCGTCTGGTGGGGATCTTGGCCGACGCAGTGTCAGATATCCTTGATATCAATCCGGACGAACTGCGGGATCCGCCGGGTGATGTCATGAACTCTGGCGGTTCCTTGTTGGATAAATTGATCATCAAGGACGACCTCGTCATCGCCCTTTTGAACATCAACGGTGTCGTCGACCGGTAGTACTCCACGCGGCAGTGACAGTCATCCTAAATGATAGCCGATTTGACGGGTCATCGGTTGTCCAGTTCAAGAAAACGTAGTCGAGTGGAGCGCTTGATAATTGCGCAATAGTCCGGGCTCTGACGGTGTGTCCGCACAGAAGGTCGGTGACCGACGCACCTTGCCGACCGTCCTGATCGGCATCACTGTCGCCCTTCTGATCATTGGCGGCACAGCAGCCCTCCTGTGGCAGGCCCATCGGACTTCCGAGGACGACTGGGCACGCCTGCTGGAGAAGCAGTCCCTGATGCTTGCGGCCCATGGCCACCAGACCTTCAAGGCGGCCGATCTCGTGCTGCGCAGCATTACCGAGGGCGTGGCCATCGCCGGTGCCCACAGCACGTCCGACGCCATGGGCGTGCTGCGCGCGCGCGCCATGCATGAAACCCTGCGCGACAGGCTAAGCGGTGTTCCGCAAGTGCAGTCGGCCGCGATAGTCGACCTCGACGGCAACCTGATCAACCAGTCGACGGCCTATCCGCCGTCGGCGGTCAACATCGGCGATCGCGGCTATTTCCAGGAGGCCCTGGCAGATCCCGGGAAGGAGCTGGTGATCTCCGCGCCGATGCAGAACCGGGTCACCGGACGCTGGAACATCATTCTGCTGCGCCGCATCACCGACGCCCAGGACAGGATGATCGCCATGGCGATCGTCGGCCTGGAGACGTCCTTTCTGAACACCTTCTACGAAACGATCCGTGCCGGCGACGCGAGCACCATCGGTCTCTTCACGAGGTCGGGTCAGTTGCTCGCCCACTCCCCCATGGCCAGCGAGATGCCTCAAGGGGGGCATATGAACAGGCGGCCGGCTTCCGTTGCGGCTCTGTCGGATGGAAGGACGTCGGCCACCTTCACGACGACCGAGCCGCCGGTGGCGGGTACCACGGTGGACGGTGAGCGGCTCGTGGTGGCCCGGGCCGTGCCGGAGTATCCGCTCGTGATCGGCATCGCTATGCCGCACACGGCCATTTTTGCCCGCTGGGTGGAAACGGCGCAGGTCGCGGCGGTCGTCGAGGCCGGCGTCCTCGTCCTGATCGCCCTGATCGTCGCGGGAACACTGATCATGGCCCGGCGCCAGCAGGCAGCGAGCAACAGGATCGCCGCGGCGGAGCGGGAATCGGCCAACCAGCGCCGCGAGATCGCCATCCGCGCCGAGCGCGAGGCAATCCTTGAGCGCGAGGCGGCGTCGAGCAGGAGGGCGACGGCGTTCAACCAGCAAATCGAGCAGCACCTGGTACGGCTCGGGCACATGATCGCGGCCATCGCCAAGGCTTCCGAGCAGATGGCGGGCGCCTCGGGACGCGCACAGGAAGGCAGCCAGAGCGCGGCGCTGGCGGCGGGCCGTACGGCGTCCCACGTCGACAGCATCGCACTGCACGCGGAGCAAATCTCGTCGGCGGGCAATGAGATCATCGCTCAGACGGAGGCCTCCGGCCAGGCCGTCGGCGAGGCGCTCGGCGTAGCCGACGAGACCGAAGAAGCGGTTGCGCTGCTGGTCTCGGCGACGGCCCAGATCGACCATGTGTCGGGCCTGATCCGCCACGTCGCCGGCCAGACCAACCTGCTGGCGCTGAACGCCACGATCGAGGCGGCGCGCGCAGGCGAGGCCGGCCGCGGGTTCGCCGTCGTCGCGGCCGAGATCAAGAACCTCGCCTTTCAGACGACCGGCGCCACCGCCGACATCGGCAACGAGCTCGCGGCGATCCAGGAGGCGAGCGCTCGCTGCGCCCGGGCTCTGGCGAGCATCCGGAGCAGGGTCGCCGCCTCGCTGGAGACCAGCAGCGGCGTCGCCCGCTCCATCACGGCCCAGACCAAAGCTACGGGCGAGATCGCGAGGACCATCCGCGCGGCGGCCCGCGACATGAGCGTCGTCTCGGACAGCACAGCGGCCGTCCGCGCGGCGGTCGACGTGGCGAATGTCGGTGCCGTGGACGTCCTCACCCTGGCGCGCGATCTCGACTCCGAGGCCCGGCGGATCCAGAGCGACATTGAGGCCTTCTTCGCCATTCCCGAGGCGGCGTGACCGCCTCGCAAGGGCACTTCCGCAGGCGATCCCAACATCGCGAAGCTACCGAACCTGCTCGCCACGGCGAAGCCTTGAGGACGGAGCTGTACGCTTCAGGAAGAGATTTCGCGGCCCTGCCTCCGAAAAGCCTTCCCGCCCTTGCGTCCTGCTTCCGTCTCCGGCCTGGGCTGCAGAACCGGAATTTTCCAGCTTTCGGTGATCCAGAAAACGGGAAGCAGGTCACCTGATTCCCCGGCTGGGAGGAGCGGAGCCGATGAAGGCCTCGAAGTTCACGGACGCCCAGAAGGCGTTCATCTTGAAGCAAGGCGCCGATGGCGTCCCGGTGGCGGACATCTGCCGCAAGGCGGGCATCAGCCAGGCGACGTACTTCAACTGGAAGAAGAAGTTCGAAGGGCTGACGCCGCCTGAGATCCGGCGGCTGAAGCAGCTCGAGGACGAGAACGCCAAGCTGCGCAAGCTCGTCGCCAATCTCGTTGGACCGGGAGATGCTCCCGGATGTCATTCGCCGAAAAATCTGAGGCCTGATCGCAAGTGCAAGCTCGACGGGAACGGTAGTGAAAGGTCGAGGATCACTGTTTCAGAAGGTGATCCAGCTTGTTCCGCCAGTACTCGACATCCTCGCGTGCTTCGAAAGCACCCATTGACAAAGGGTGATGGCCTACGTGTTCGACTAGGACCTCATGAAGATCGCCGTCCATTTCGCGTGCGGTGGATTTGATTATTGGGGTCCGGAATGCCTCAAATTCAGCATCAATGGACCGCAACAGCCACATCTTTCCCCGCATGCGCCCGTGGACCCGCCGTGTTCTCTTGTCGAACTCGAGATGCTGTGGCTGAACCCCGGCGAACGCCAATGCCAAGCACATGACGCTGAAGCCTAGAAAAGCGAGCGCTGTCACCAGGCCTGCAATCTTTCCCCCCTGCCATGGCCAATGCGCTACATCTGCCAACACCCCAACAGTTAGTGCCAGAAACAGAAGGCCAAAAAAGCCCGGAATAGCGCTTGCCCAAGGAGCGACGATCTCGCGGTAGGAGATGCCGCTTTGGTCTTCAGAAAAGCAAGGATCTGGCCGGGTGCTCATACACTGCCGATAAGCATTTCCCAATCGAGATGCCAGCCCAAAAAGCGTGAGACCTATGAGCCTCTCGCCTAGAGTCTAAACAATAGTATTCTTCGAAGTGGATGAACAATGTGCAAAATTCTTGATTGGCGCATCATCGTATGGACGCCACTTATGCGGCACTGAGCGCGCCCGTCGCTCCCTCTTCGTCGGATCCAACGACGATTGACCGCCCATTCCGGAAGGTGACAGGATCCCTGTCCTGCCCTGGCACGAGGCGCGCCCCGAGCGCTGCAGCGACAGGTGAGCCGATGCTGCCCGAGACGCGTTACGCCCGCAGCGGAGACGTTCGTATCGCCTACCAGGTCGTGGGCACGGGCCAGCGCGACCTGATCTTCGTACCAGGTTACATCTCGCACCTCGAACATGCCTGGGAGGAGCCCGGCTATGTTCATCTCGTCTCGCGCCTGAGCGCCCACAGCCGCGTGATCATGTTTGACAAGCGCGGGACTGGCCTCTCCGACCGGCCGGCGCTGCTGCCGACCCTTGAGGAGCGGATGGACGACGTGCGCGCGGTCATGGACGCGGCCGGCAGCGAGAGAGCGGCCATCTTCGGCATCTCCGAAGGGGGCGCCATGTGCATGTTGTTTGCGGCGACCTACCCCGAGCGGACCCAGGCCCTGGTCCTCTACGGCAGCTATGGCCACTTTCCCGCCTGGGTGATCCCTCCCGACAGGTTCGACGCCTCCATCGAGGCCATCGACCGGACTTGGGGGACGGGAGCGAGCCTGCCGGTCTTTGCCCCCGGCCGGGTGGATGACGAGCCGTTCAAGCGATGGTGGGCCCGCTTCGAACGCCTCGGGGCCAGCCCTTCTGCGGCAATCGCGCTCATGCACATGAACAACAGCATCGATATCCGCCACGTGCTCCCGAGCATCCGCGTGCCCACGCTCGTGCTCCACCGCACCGGCGATCGTCGCGTCAGCGTAGAGGCGGGCCGCTTCCTCGGCGCCACCATTCCCGGCGCTCGGTACGTCGAGATGCCGGGGGCCGACCATGTGGCCTGGGTCGGGGATACGGACCGGCTCGCGGACGAGATCGAGGAATTCGTGACGGGGTCGAGGGCCGATCCCGAGCCAGACCGCGTGCTGGCGACTGTCATGTTCACCGACATCGTGGGCTCGACCCAGCGGGCGGAGGAACTCGGCGACCGGCGCTGGCGCGGACTGCTCGACCGGCATGACGCGATCGTCCGCCGGGAGATAGAGCGCTTCCGCGGCCACGAGGTGAAGACCCTGGGTGATGGCTTCCTCGCGACGTTCGGCGGCGCCGCCCGGGCGGTGCGCTGCGCACTCAGCACGTCAGAGGCCGTGCAATCGCTGGGGCTACAGGTGCGAAGCGGCATCCATACGGGCGAGATCGAAGTGAAGGGTGACGATATCGGCGGCATCGCCGTGCACATCGCGGCCCGGATCGCGGGACTGGCCCAGGGGAACCAGGTGCTTGCGTCACGGACGGTTCGCGATCTCGTGGCCGGCTCCAATCTCCGCTTCCTGGATTTTGGGGCGCACGCCCTGAAGGGCATCGCCGAGCCCATGACGCTGTTCATGGTTGGCTGACGGGCTCGTGCCAAGGGGCGCCCAAGTCCCGGCACACGCGTGGGAATTCCCCCAGGTGGCTGAAACGCCCGTTCGCGCGGAATGGATGGCTGGGGCGGGAGGATTCGAACCTCCGTATGGCGGAATCAAAATCCGCTGCCTTACCACTTGGCGACGCCCCACCGGCCGGCGACGACGCAGCCGCGCCAGCGGGCGGGACAATAGAACAAGGCGCGGAAAAGGGGAATCCGGATTCGAGGTCGCTCCCGGGCCCGTCGCCGGCTTCTGTTTCGATGCAAGAATGCGTGCTGGACACAGGCCGCGGCCGAGCCATGGTGATCCGGGCCCTGCTCCGCGGGGGAGTTACGGCCCCCCACCGGCCGCGCACCCATGATGGCCGTGGCGACGGACGCGATCCGCATCTTGCGCCTGCGGGCCGGCACGTTGCGCTTGCGGGATCAGGGTGCGGTCGCTATAAGGCGGCACCCAGCGGGTCGGCGGAGCGTAGCGCAGCCTGGTAGCGCACTTCGTTCGGGACGAAGGGGTCGTAGGTTCAAATCCTATCGCTCCGACCACTGCCTCTCTGGCGAACGAGAAGTTAGGGCTCCCTCACCGGAGCCCTTCTTCGTTTTCGGGCCCGAACGGAGAGGCAAAAGGGGCTTCATCCGTTCAACGGAGGGACCGAGCCGACGCGGCGCGGATCGCTTCGTCGACCGTGCGGGCGACCGCGGCCTCGCTGCAGCGGGCGTCGTACCAGGCGAGCGTTCGCGCCTGGATATCGACGAGCGCGTCAGGATCGTCCAGGAGCCCACGCAGCTTCGGAATCAGATTGTCCCACGCCTTCACCTGGATGATGGGACTGTCCCGGTAGAAATCGAGCGGCGGCAGCGCTTCGCTGACGACCACGGCCCCGGCCCGCATCGCCTCGAAATGGCGGAACGTCTCGCCCCGGTTGCCGTTCAGGTTGCCGGAGAATAACACGTTCCAGGCCCGTTCCCCGATGGACAGCGGGGGACAGGGCGCCGGACCGATACAGCCCAGCGGGAGGCTGCGAAGGTTGGCCACAAGCCTCT
>JAIYAB010000014.1 GCA_027489275.1 Hyphomicrobiales bacterium | reverse complement strand
TGGGCGGGCTTCCTGACCACCCTGACCTACCTCGTCGTGACCCGCTACTTCCCGGGCTTCGGCGTGAACGTGATGGGCATGTACTCCAACGTCCACCCGCTCACCGGGGCGGCGCTGGTCGACATCGCCAAGCTCAAGGCCGAGCAGCCGCAGATCTTCGAGCAGGGCTGGGTGGCCGTGAACCATCCTCTCGCCTCGCGGGTCGGTTACTTCAACGTCGCGAACATCTCCGCGGGCCTGTTCGGCATGCCGATCGGCTTCCTGACGATGATCATCGTGTCGAAGTTCACGCGGGCGCCGGACAAGCAGCTCCAGGCCTTCATCGACGACATCCGCAGCCCGCGTGGCGCGCCGGTGATGATCGAGAAGTAAAGGCCAAACCCGGCGGGCAGCGATGCCCGCCGGACACCACACTCTTGGGGGCGGCGGTCTTCCATCGCCCCCTTTTCTTTGCCCACACGGCATCGTAAGCCCGGAGCGTCCAACTCGGGCGCGGGCTTGCCGCGGAGAAGCGCTTCATGGCCGATATCGACAGCCAGGGCCTGTTCTGGCTTTACCAGGTGCCGAACCTCGTCCTCGCCGCGCTGATGTACACGCTGCTGGGCCGCTTCATTCTCTCTCTCTTCTTTCCCCCTGACAGCGAGAAGGTCATCTGGAAGACGTTCTGCCAGATCACCCAGCCCGCCATCGCGGCCGTCAAGCTCGTCACGCCGGCCGTCGTCCACGAGCGGGTCGTGATCCTGCTCGCCTTCACCTGGGTTCTGTTCTTGCGCATGATTATCTTCGTCGGGTTCGCCGCCATGGGCCTGCTGCCCAGGATCACTGGGGTGGGGCCGGCATGACCGACGAACGCGAGGACATACTCCGCAAGGACGGCATCTTCATCGGAATCGCCGGCATGTCCGTCCTGAACGGCATGCACTTCTCGGCCTATTTCGATCCCGTTTTCATCCTGATGCGCCAGTTCGCGCCGGGGTTCTTCATCACCTCGCCGCTGCTCATCTTCTATTTCACGTCGCTCTTCATCTCCGCCATCACGCTCGCCATCGGCGGCATTCCGGCCTCGATCTACGAGCGCTCGAAGGGCATGCAGGAGAGCAACGCGACGTCGTTGTGGATCTGGTTCGCCGGGATCGCCGTCCTGACGCTCCCGACGCTCATGAGCATGACCGCGCGCGGCGGCTGAGAGCCGCCGCGGCAGGCCCGATCGGCACGCCTATTTCAGCGATGCGAGATAGTCCGCCACGGCCCCGGCATCCGCCTTCGTCAGCCGGTACTCCGGCATGGGCGGGCGTGCCGTCGACCCGTCGGGGCGCTTCCCGCTGCTGAGGAACGTGACGAGCTGCGCCTTGGTCCAGCCCGAGGGCAGCCCCGCCAGCGGCGGCGCCGTGTCCGCCCACGGCATCTCGGCGAGCGGCTTGAAGCCGATCGGCGCCCCGCGCAGGTTGGTGTCCTTGACGATCATCCCCCGCGCGTCGCGGGCTGAGTGGCAATCGGCGCACATGCCGACCTGCTCCACCAGATAGCGCCCGCGCGCCACCGATCCCTTTTCCGCTGCGGCGGCCGGTGCCATCATCAGCGCGATCCCCGCGCACACCAGCGCGGTGGCCGCCAGCGCCGTGCAGGCCTTCACGGCCGTGTCGATTGTCGCGGTGCAAGGTTTCGTCGTCATCGGAGGATCTCCCTGTTCATCCGGCCGTGGCCCGGCCGCGTCGTACCGGCCCGGGATAGACGCGATAACGATGTGTTAACGTGCGATTTCGCACAGCGTGTGTGCGTTGCGGCGCAAGCCGCCTGTCGCTAGGGGTGAGAAACTGCCGCAAGTCGAACGGGGCGGATCCGGAGGCCTGGAATGCTGAGGGGACTGAGCCGCGCCGTCGGCTATCTGATGCTCGCCGGCGCCTTCATCGCGGTGGTGGTGGACGGCACGCGTTCGATCGCCGCCTCCTCCCTCGTCTTCACCTCCCTGCAGGGCTTCCTCGATCGGGTGGCCCCTGCGGCTGTCATGGGCCTGAGGTCGTCGCTCCTGCAGGTTCATGCGCTGCTCTGGGATCCGATGGCGACCACGATTCTGAAGGCGCCGCTCGCGGCGGCGTTCCTCGTGCTGGGCATCCTGTTCGTCGCGATCGCAGCCGGCGGCCGCGAGCCGGCCGTGGGCTACGCGCCGCGCGGCTGAAAACCCGCCGTCTTCACGCGAAGCTGATGCACCGGGGCCTCCCAAAGCGGGCCTCGGCGCGCCACATATGTCGGGCGGTCCCGCCGTATCGGCCGGGTCCGCCACACGGTTTCGTCCCGGCGCCGCCTTTCGCGCGACCTTCGCCGGAAGCCGTGCCCGAGACCGTCGCAGAGAGGTTCGCCATGTTCTCCTTCCGCAAGCGCGTCGCCCTGCCTTCCGCCACCGAGGCCCTGCCGGGCCGGCCCTCGGCCCTTCCCACGGCGGAGCGCCACTTCGTGAACAGCCGCCCCCTGAAGGGGCCCTATCCGGAGGGCCATGAGCGGATCGTGTTCGGCCTCGGCTGCTTCTGGGGCGCGGAGCGGGTGTTCTGGACGCTACCCGGCGTGTGGGTCACCGCCGTCGGATACGCCGCCGGAACGACGCCGAACCCCACCTACGAGGAGGTCTGCTCAGGCCTCACCGGCCACAACGAGGTCGTGCTCGCGGTGTACGATCCCGAAAGCGTGCCGCTCGAGACGCTGCTGAAGACCTTCTGGGAGAGCCACGACCCCACCCAGGGAATGCGCCAGGGCAACGACGTCGGCACGCAGTACCGCTCGGGCATCTACGTCACGACGCCTGCCCAGCGCGCCGCCGCGGAGGCGTCGCGCGATGCCTACGGCAAGGCGCTCGCGGCAAGGCGCTTCGGCGCCGTCACGACGGAGATCCTCGACGCCGGACCGTTCTACTTCGCCGAGGACTACCACCAGCAATACCTCGCCAAGAATCCGCGCGGCTATTGCGGCCTGGGCGGCACAGGCGTCTCCTGCCCCATCGGCACCGGCGTGGCCACGGCCTGAGCCGGTGGACATCCTCGCAAATGCGCCCCGGCAGCGACGCCGGGGCATCCCATTCGCGGCCGTGCGGGCATAAGCTTCCCGAGCCGCGAATCGCGGCGGATACGCAGTCGGGGCGGCTCTGATGATCGAACGGACGCTGGAGCGGTTTCTTTTTGCCAGCCGCTGGCTGCTGGCGCCGTTCTACATCGCTCTCGTCGTGGCGCTGGCGCTCCTGCTCGCCAAGACGATGCAGGAGCTCTGGCACTTCATTCTCACCGTCGGCCAGCAGGGCGAGGCGGACGTCATCCTCGCGGTGCTGTCGCTCATCGACCTCACCTTCACCGGCTCGCTGATCGTCATCGTCATCTTCTCGGGCTACGAGAACTTCGTCTCGAAGATCGACGAAAACGAGCACAAGGACTGGCCCGAATGGATGGGCAAGATCGACTTCAGCGGCCTCAAGCTGAAGCTGCTGTCATCGATCGTCGCCATCTCGGCCATCCAGCTGCTCAAGGCGTTCATGAACATCAAGAACACCTCGGACCGCGACCTCTACTGGCTGGTCGTGGTTCATGTCGTTTTCGTCGGCTCGGGCATCATCCTCGCCCTCACCGACAAGATCTCCGCCGAGACGAAGCCGATCGGCAAGAAGTAGGGCAGGGGCCGCGCCGAGGGCGGATCTCACTCCGCCGTCAGCACCGCTCTGCAGGCCTCCGGCAGCTGCGCCATGGTCAGCGGCGGAACGGGCTTGGTCGGCTTGGGATGTCTCGCCTCGTCGGTGAACCACCAGTCGAGATCCTTGCCGCAGCCGTCGCCCGCCGGTTGCGGAGCCTGTCGCGTGCAGTCCGCCTCGCCGGCCGGGCAACCGAGGCGGATGTGCATGTGGTAGTTGTGGCCATAGGCTGGGCGTACCCGATTGAGCCAGGCCCGGTCCGTGCCCGCCTCCCGGCACAGCGCCTTCTTGATGGCCGGGTTCACGAAGATCCGCTCGACCTTCGGCTCCA
This sequence comes from Hyphomicrobiales bacterium, assembly GCA_027489275.1. Taxonomy (GTDB): domain Bacteria; phylum Pseudomonadota; class Alphaproteobacteria; order Rhizobiales; family Beijerinckiaceae; genus Alsobacter. Next base: position 21,549 of record JAIYAB010000014.1, on the reverse strand, counting down.
TCGCGGCGAGGCGGATGACGGCGAGATGCGCCTTCGTCCAGCGGGCGGGGTCGATGTCGTTCCAGTCGGCTGCGACGAGGTTCACCGGCTCCATGTCCTCCCGCTCCTGGCGGGACAGGATCCGCGTCGGCATGGGGGTCAGCCAGATGTCGGCGTCGAGGCCGATCTGGTGCGAGGCGTGGCCGGATTTCATCGGCCCGCCGCGCGGCTGCGCAAGATCGCCGACCAGCAGGCCCGGCCAGCCCGTGGTCGCCGGCACCTTGGCGGCGAACTGGGCGAGGAAGGCCACGAGCTCCGGGTGCCCCCAGTTACGGTTGCGCGACAGCCGCATCGCCTGCCAGACGGGCCCCTCCGCCGGCAACATCGCGCCGCCGGCGAGGCAACCGCGCGCGTAGCTGCCGATCGCCGCGGCAGGCAGCGTCCGCGTCGCTTTCGGGGCCGCGCCGAACAGGTCGCGCGCCGCCGGTTCGGCCAGCGCAGGCCCTGAGGCCACGAGCCAGGCCGACATCACGCATCCGGCCAGCGCCGCCCCGCCCGCGGGTTGTCCGGTCCGTCTCGCAGCGTCCATATCCGGTCTCCTGCCCCTTGCCTGCCGGGACTGCACCCGACTCATGCGGCCGAAGCTAGGCGAGCGTCCACCGCGGCGGCTGCCGCCGCAAGGTGCGCGTTGGGCTCTGCCCGCGGGGACCGGGAGGAGGATGGAAATGTAACCATGAAAGTTTAACCGGCGCTCATCCTTTGCACGGAGCAGCTTCGGCCGTTTACGATTCCTAACGGCTACACAACCTAGGGTAATGACCAGAAAACAGGGGGGTCGACAGCGAACAAAAGACGTCGCGTCGGCCGCCGGACAGTCATCGCCCGCCTCGCGGCGGCGCGACCGGGGTCATCGCCATGAGCCAGTTCGCCAGCGTCGAGACCGACGTTCTGATCGTCGGAGCAGGCCCAGCAGGACTCACCACGTCCTGCCTTCTCACGCGGGCCCTGCGGGATGTCGTCGTCATCGAACGCGACCCGCACACAGTCGGCGGCATCGCCCGCACGATCGATCACAAGGGCTTCCTCCTCGACACCGGCGGACACCGCTTCACCTCCCGATCGCGCGCGGTGGAGCAATTCTGGCGCGATCTGCTGCCCGGCGACTTCGTGGAGCGCCCGCTCGTGACCCGCACCTGGCGCCACGGCACGCTCCAGCCGCACCCGCTGACCGCTGTCGATGCGCTTCGCAGCCTGGGTCCGGGCGATGCCGCCGCCGGTCTGCTGTCGCTCGCCGCCGCCAAGCTGAAGCCGATCGACGGCCCGCGGACGCTGCGCGAATGGGGGCACAACGCCTTCGGTCGACATCTCTTCGAGGCCCTGTTCAGGGACAGGATCGAAAAGGCGTGCGGCAAGCACTGCGAGGCCATCCCGGCCGAACGGGCGCGCGAGACCTTCGACGACCTCGAGCTCGGCTCGCCCTTCTGGTCGTCACTGGCGGATCTCTCGGCGACGCCGGGCGGTCCTTCCTTCCGGCTTCCCGGGCGGACGTTGCGCTACCCGCGCCGCGGCTCGGGCATGCTCTGGAACGCCGCCGCCCGCAAGACCCGCGAGCAGGGCGGACGCATCCTGATGGGGCATACGCTCGTCGCGCTCGCCTTCGACGCCGCCCTCGGCCTGTGGACCGCGACGGCCGAGACGTCCGACGGCGGGCGCCTCGTCGTCACCGCCCGCACGGTCGTCGCGTCCGGTCCGATCCCGGACCTCTGCGGCGCGCTGCGGCCCACGCCGATCTCGCTGTTCTCCGCCCGCGCGCTTCGCCACAGGGCGCTCGTCTCCGTGCCGCTCATGACGCTGCGCCGGACCTGCTTCCCCGACCACTGGATCGACATCAACGATCCGACGGTGAAGGCCTTCCGCGTCCGCAATTTCGGCGCGCACTCGCCGGAGATGGTGCCTCATCCCGATGTGGCCTGCGTTGCCGTCGAGTATGTGTGCGAGGAGGGGGACGCGCTGTGGTCGATGCCCGACCACGAGGTCGTGGCCCTCGCCCGGTCGGAGGTGGAGCGCATGGGGCTGCTGCGCCCCCGCGACGTCATCGCGACGGGCGTGCTGCGCGAGGCCAAGGCCTGTCCGCTGCTCGACGAGGAGGCGGAGCACCACATGGCGATGGTGCGGCTCGACCTCGAGCGCACCTATCCCACCTTGCACCTCGTCGGCCGCAACGGCACCCATGGCGGCCACCGCCAGGAGCACGCCGTCCTCAGCGCCATGTCGACCGTGCAGAACATCCTCGCGGGTGAGCGCATCCACGACGCGTGGAACCCGGCGCGCGAGGAGGCCCGCTGGAGCGACGGCCGCGGCGCGAAAACGTCGGAGATGGAGGCGGCGTGAGCCGTCACGCCGTCCGGATCAACGCCAGCCCGGCGACGATCAGCGCGGCCGAGACGACCCTGTGGGGCAACAGCGGCTCGCGCAGCACCACGACCGCGATCGCCGCCGCGAAGAGTACGCTCGTCTCGCGCACCGCCGCGACGAGGGCGATGGGGGCCTGCGTCATCGCCCACACGGCGATCCAGTAGGCGCCGAACGCCATGGCGCCGCCGGCGACGCCCGGTCCGACGGCCGTCAGCATGGGTTGCATGCCCCGCAGGCCGCGCATCCAGGCGACCGCCGCGAGACATACGATCCCGTCGAACAGGAACACGGCCGCGATGTAGGCGTGCGGATTGCCTGCGGCCCGGGCGCCCATACCGTCGGCGAGCGTATAGAGCGAGATGGTGACGGCAGTCAGCAGCGCGTAGTTCACGGCGGCCCCGTCCAGTCCCCTGCGCCCCCGCAGCGCCAGCAGGGCGATGCCTGTCGCCAGCGTGGCGATGCCGGCCACTGCCATCGGCGCGAGCGGGTCGCCGACCACGACGAGCGAGCCCGCCATCGTGAGCAGCGGCGCGGAACCGCGGGCGATGGGATAGACGAGGCCCATGTCGGCGCGCTCGTAAGCCTTGGTGAGCGCCAGCGCGTAGAACAGGTGCAGCACCGTCGAGGCCGCCAGCCAGGGCCACGAAGCGGAAGCGGGGAAGCCCGCCTGCGTCATCAGGACGAGGCCGAACAGCCCGGCGCTGCCGTTGACGAGGCCGATGGCGAGCAGCGGCTCGATCCGGACCTTGAGGACGGCGTTCCAGCCGGCATGCAGGAACGCGGCGGCGAGCACCGCGAGGAAGACCGTCGTGCTCATCCGGCCGTCACCCGGTGCGGGCGGTGAAGGGCGGCAGGGACCAGTCGCGCAGGATGGCGAGGGCGCGCAGGCCGAACCCCGCCACGAAGCCGGCCGGCCCGGCGACCGAATAGGGCAGCCCCATCACCACGCAGACGGAGAACGTCGCCGAGCCGAGGAAAGCCGCCGTGACGTAGATCTCCTTGCGCAGCACCAGCGGCACCTCGCCGGCGAGGATGTCGCGGATGATGCCGCCGAAGCTCGCCGTGAGCGTGCCCAGGACGACCGCCGTAATGGGGTGCGCGCCGAACCAGAAGGCCTTTTGCGCCCCGGTGACGGCGAAGATCCCGAGCCCGAGCGCGTCGGCCCACAGCAGCAACTGGCGCGGCCTCACCGCGGCCATGAGGCCGACGACGCGCGTTCCCGCGACGTAGGTGAAGATGCCGACCGCGGCGCAGATCACGAGGTCCGTCGGGTCCGCAATCCAGAACACCGGTTGCCCGAGCAGCACGTCCCGCATCGAACCGCCGCCGATGCCGGTGACCGTGGCGAGCAGCGCGAATCCGAACGGGTCCATGCCCTTGCGCGCCGCCACCAGCGCGCCGGTGAGCGCGAACACCGCCACGCCGACCCACTCGGCGACCTCGCCCCAGTTGACGTCCATGCCCCGGCTCCGCTCCCCGGCCGGACCCTAGAGGATGCGGCGGGGAAGGGGAATCCGCTTCTTCCGGCGGTACGCGCGCATGCCGGTCGGGCGTCAGGCCTGGCGGTCGACCTGCGGTTCGCCGGCGGCCTTGGGTCCGCCCTTCGCGACGCCGACCAGCGCCGGCCGCAGTACGCGGTCGCCGATGACGAAGCCGGCCTGCATCACCTCGCGCACCGTGCCGTTGGGCACGGACGGGTCCGGGATCTCGAACATCGCCTGGTGCAGGTTGGGGTCGAACTTCTCGCCCTTCGGCTCGATCTTGCGGATGCCGTGGCGCTCCAGCGTCTTGAGCAGGTCGCGCTCGGTCAGCTCGATGCCCTCGACGAGGCCCTTGTACGCGCCCTCGGCGGCGGCCCTGGCCTCCTCGCCCAGCGTCTCCATCGCGCGACGCATGTTGTCGGCGACGGTGAGAATGTCGCGGGCAAAGTTCGTCGTGGCGTAGGTCCGGGCGTCGGCCACCTCCTTCTCGGTGCGGCGACGGAGGTTCTCCATCTCCGCGAGCGTGCGCAGCACCTTGTCCTTCATCTGCGCGTTCTCGGCGGCCAGCGCCTCGATGACGGAGTGGACGTCGCGCTCGGGCGCGCCCTCCCGCCCGACCTCGGGTGCGCCCGCCTCGGTCTGCGGGGCGGCGGCCGTATCGGGGGACGGTTCGGCGTTCGGCTTCGGCTCGGTCATGGCTCTCTGCAATTCACGGTGAAGACGCGGGTATCCGCTCCGGCATATCAGGCCGGCAGGCGTGAAAATCAAGGGTGGAGCGGGACAGGCGCCCCGGCGGGTGCCCGCCGCTACCGCCCCGCCACCGCTTTCGCCCGCGCGCCGTCGCGGTCGCGCTGCGCGTCACGCTGGGCGTCGCGCGCCGTGAGCACCTCGAGCAGCGCGCGACGTATGGCCGCCTGCCGTGAAGTGTTCGCCACCTTCGTCCCGGTCAGATCCGTCACGTAGAACACGTCGACCGCCTTTTCGCCGAACGTGGCGATGTGCGCCGAGCCGATGTTGAGGTTCAGTTTCCCCAGCGCCGTCGTCAGCTCGTAGAGCAGCCCCGGCCGGTCCAGTCCGCTGACCTCGATCACCGTATGGCGCGCCGACACCGCGTTGTCGATGACGACCTCCGGGGGCACTGAGAACGCCTTTGACATCGATTTGTCCGGCGCCCGCGCGGCCACCGCCTCGGAGATGCGCGTCTCGCCCTTCAATGCGCGCTCGATGTGCTGCGCCACCCGGCCCGCGCGCCGCAGTTCGTCCTCGTCCCGGTCGAAGGCCCGCGAAATGAAGATCGTGTCCAGCGCCAGCCCGTCCGTCGTCGTGAAGATCTGCGCGTCCACGATGTTCGCGCCCGCCGCCGCGCAGGCGCCTGTGATGATCGCGAGCAGCCGCGGATGATCCGGAGCTGCGACGGTGAGCTCGGTCACGCCGCGGAAGCTGTCCGTGCCGACCTCGGTTGCCAGCGTGCGCATCTGCTGCTCGGCCGCGAGCAGGAAGGCGGCATGCTTCACCTTGCGGGGCAGATCCACCTTCAGCCAGTAGGCCGGGTAATGGCGCGCCACATAGGCGTCGAGGTCGGGGTCGGACCAGGCGGGCAGCGCGCGGCGCAGCTCGTCCTGCGCCCGGCGCACGCGCTGCGCGCGGTCGATCGCCGAGTGGCCGCCGGCCAGCACGATCTCGGTTTCCCAGTAGAGCGTCCGCAGGAGCTGGCCCTTCCAGCCGTTCCAGACGCCCGGTCCCACGGCCTTGATGTCGCACACCGTGAGCACCAGCAGCATCTTCAGACGTTCCAGCGTCTGCACCGTGGCCGCAAAGGTTTCGATGGTGCGCGGATCGGACAGATCACGGCTCTGCGCGACGATCGACATCAGGAGGTGGAACTCGATCAGCCAGGCGACGGTATCCACCTCGGCCTCGTCGAGGCCCAGCCGCGGGCCGAGCTTGCGGGCGATGGCGGCGCCGGCCAGAGAATGGTCCTCCGGGCGGCCCTTGGCGATGTCGTGAATGAACAGGGCGACCGCGAGCACCCGCGGGTTGCGGATCGTCGGGAGAATTTCGTTGGCGACGGGAAGCTCGTCCTTCAGCCGCCCGTTCTCCAAGTCCGCCAGCACGCCCGTGGAGCGGATGAGGTGCTCGTCCACCGTGAAGTGGTGATACATGTTGAACTGCATCATCGCCACGACGCGGCCGAACTCCGGGATGAACCTGCCCAGCAGTCCCGCCTCGTTCATGCGGCGCAACACCACCTCCGGCGCGCCCTTGGAGGTGAGGATCTCCATGAACAGCCGGTTGGCCTCTGGATTCTTGCGCAGCGCCGGATCGACGAGCTTCAGGGAGCGGGTGACGAGCCGCGTGGCATCGGGGTGGATGGCCCGGTTCAGCTTGTCGGCGAGCCTGTAGATCCGCAGCAGGTTGACCGGATCGCGCTGGAACACGGCCTCATGCGCCACGCTCAGGCGGTCGTTGTCGATGACGAAGTCGGTCGTGTCGGCGATCGCGCGCCCGCTGCGGCGAAACTTGCCGACGAGCCGGTCGAGCATGGCGCGCGGCTTGGCGTGGCGCGCCTCGAGCGCGGCGCACACGATGGCGGTGAGGTCGCCGACGTCCTTGGCGACGAGGAAATAGCGCTTCATGAACCGCTCGACCGAGGACAGGCCGCCGCGGTTGCCGTAGCCGATGCGGTCCGACACCATCCGCTGCAGGTCGAAGGTCAGGCGCTCCTCGGCGCGGCCCGTCAGGAAGTGCAGCTCGCAGCGGACCCGCCAGAGGAACTCCTCGCAGCGGCGGAAGAGCATCCGCTCCTCCTCGTCGAAGAGCCCGGCCGAGACGAGATCCTGCGTGTCCTTCACCCGGTAGACGTACTTGGCGATCCAGAACAGCGTGTTCAGGTCGCGCAGGCCGCCCTTTCCGTCCTTGACGTTGGGCTCGACGAGATAGCGCGAGGCCCCGGCGCGGTTCACGCGCTTCTCGCGCTCGGAGAGCTTTTCGGCGACGAACTGGGCCGCCGTGCCCTGCACGACGTCGCGGTCGTAGCGCTGCTCGAACTCCGTATAGAGACCCTTGTCGCCGGCCAGCCAGCGCGCCTCCAGCAGCGCGGTGCGGATGGTCATGTCGGACTTCGCCTCGCGGATGCACTCCTCCACGGTGCGCACAGAGTGGCCGACCTTCAGCTTGAGGTCCCACAGCGCGTACAGGATCGCCTCGACGATGCTCTCCGACCACGGCGTCGCCTTGTAGGGCAGCAGGAACAGCAGGTCGACGTCGGACCCCGGCGCCAGCGTGCCGCGGCCATAGCCGCCGACGGCGGCCACGCACAACCGTTCCGACGATGAAGGGTTGTCCGCCGGATAGAGCTCGCGCACGGCGAGGTCGTGCAGCGTCACCACGATGGCGTCCATGAGGTCGGACAGGCGCCATGCGCAATTGAGGCCGTTCCGCTCCTTCTCCAGAAGCTCGCGGGCGCGGTCCCGGCCCTTGCCGAGGACGTCGCGCAGGATGCCGACCACGGCGGCACGGCGGGCAGCCGCGTCCTGTCCTGCCGCCAGCAGCGCGCGCCGCGCTTCGGTGTGGAGACCGGCCCGGTCGAACACCGGGGAAGCCTGGGGCGTCGACGGGGGGAGGGACGGAGCTGCGGTCTGCGTCATGACGGGGGTCCGTGGCGGTCCCGTGAGGACCGCATGCTGCCTGTGCCCGTTTCCGCCGGCGGCGTCAAATCATCATCACCGGCCCTGCAGCGGCAGGCGATCCGCGCCTTCCGGATGCCATTCCGAACGGCGGCGGCCGGGCGAGGGGCGCGGCGAGATCAATGGCCGCGTCCGGTAAAGTAAGCTACGAAACCGGGAAGCGAATCGACGACGAGGGGGCCATGAACGTCACGATCAGACCGGCGACCGAGGCCGATCTCCCGGCCATCCTGGACATCCTCAACGATGCGATCCTGAACACCACCGCGGTGTGGTCGCACCACGCTGTCGATCTCGAGAGCCGCCGGCACTGGCTGCGGGACCGACAGTCGAAGGGGTACCCGGTCCTGGTCGCAGAGATCGATGCGACCGTGGTCGGCTTCGCGAGCTTCGGCGACTTCCGCCCTTGGGACGGCTACTCGCACACCGTCGAGCACTCGATCTACGTCCATCGCCATCACCACGGCAAGGGCTTCGGCAAGCAGCTCATGGCGCCGCTCGTCGATGCCGCGAAGGCGTGCGGCAAGCATGTGATGATCGGCGGCGTAGAGGCCGGCAACCGCGCCTCGATCCACTTCCACCACGGATTCGGCTTCGTCGAGACCGGGCGGCTCAAGGAGGTCGGCTGGAAGTTCGACCGCTGGCTCGATCTCGTCTTCATGCAGAAGATGCTGGACTGACCAGCCCCGCCGGGGCTGGCGCGACGGGCCTTCCGCCGTCATCGTGATCCTGCTCTTCACCCGCCGGCGCATCCCGTGACACTCCTCGCGTTCCTCGCCGGCCTCGCCAGCGCCATCCTGCATGCCGGGTGGAACGCCGCGACGCGACAACAGCCCGAGCCCGGCAACGCCTTCGCGTCGGTGGTCATCATGGCCGGTGTCATCAGCGTGCCGCCGCTGCTCGTCTGGGGCTTCCCCAATGCCCAGGCGCTTGCCTGGATGGGGGTCGGCGCGGCCTTCAACGTCCTGACCATGCGGCTGATCATGGCGACCTACCGGCGCACGCCCTTCGCCATCGGCTACCCCATGATCCGCGGCACGTCGCCGCTCGGCGTCGCAATCATCGGTTTCTTCCTCTTCCATGAGGAGCTTTCCGCGCTCGGTGTGCTGGGGATCGCGTCGATCTCGAGCGGCGTGTTCCTGCTCGCCTTGTCGAGCCGCATCGGCGGCCATGTCGATCCGCGCGGCCTGGTGCTGGCAGTCTGCGCCGGCCTCTCGAACGCCTGCTTCGTCCTGGCCGACGCGCGCGGCGTGCGCGCCTCCGGCGATGTGCTGCAATACGGCTTCCTCGTCTCGATCGTGAACGCGATCCTGCTGGGCCTGCTGCTCTCCGCCGAGAAGGTCGATGTGGCAGGCCTGATGCGAAAGTCCTGGCGCTTCGCGCTCGCCGCCGGCGCGGCCTCGACCTTCTCCTACTTCTTCATCCTCTATGCCTTCACCCACGGCCCCATCGGGCCGGTCGCGGCGCTGCGCGAGACGAGCGTGTTCTTCGGCATCCTGCTGGCCGCCACGGTGCTGCGCGAGCCCGTCGGCCTGCTGCGCTGGATCGCGGCGGGCATGGCGGTGGGCGGCACCGCGATGATCCGGCTGTCGTGACTACCGGCCGCTTTCCAGCAGGCGGCTCACCACCTTGGCGGTGTAGTCAACCATGGGCACGATGCGGGCGTAGTTGAGCCGCGTGGGGCCGATGACGCCGACGACGCCGACGATGGTCTGGCTGCCGTCGCGGAAGGGCGCAGCGATCATCGAGGATCCGGAGAGGGAGAACAGCTTGTTCTCCGAGCCGATGAAGATGCGCACGCCCTCCCCGTTCTCCGCTCGCGACAGGAGGTCGATGACCTCCTTCTTGGTTTCCAGGTCCGCGAAAAGCAGCCGGATGCGTTCGAGGTCCTCGCCGGCATGCAGATCCTCGAGCAGGTTCGCCTGGCCCCGCACGATGAGCTGACGCCCCTCGCTGGGTCCGGCCCAGCTCGCGAGGCCGCTTTCGACGAGCTTCGCCGTCAGCGCGTCGAGCTCCTGTTCGGCCCGGCGGCGTTCGGTTTCGACCTCGAGGGAAATGTCGGCAATCGTCTTGCCGCGGATGCGGGCGAGCAGGTAGTTCGAGGCTTCGGCCAGCGCCGAGGCCGGCAGCCCCGGGGGCAGGTCGACGAGGCGGTTCTCGACCGAGCCGTCGTCACCGACGAGCACGACCAGCGCGCGGGCCGAATCCAGGCGGACGAACTCGATGTGGCGAAGGCGCTTGGAGGCGGTGGTCGTCAGCACGACGCCGGCGCCGCGCGACAGGCCGGACAGGAGCGCCGACGCCTCCGACAGCAAGCCCTCGGTGGTCTTGCCCTGGCCGGCCGCCTTCACCTCCGTCTCGATGCGCGTGCGGTCCTCGGCCGAGACGTCTCCGATCTGCATGAGCGCATCGACGAAGAACCGCAGCCCAGCCTCCGTCGGCAGCCGTCCGGCGCTCGTGTGGGGCGCGTAGATCAGGCCGGCCGATTCGAGGTCGGACATGACGTTGCGCACCGAGGCGGGCGACAGCGTCATCGGGAGGATGCGCGACAGGTTGCGCGACCCCACCGGCTCGCCGGTGGCGAGGTAGCTTTCCACGATGCGCCGGAAGATCTCGCGAGACCGCTCGTTGATATCCACGAGCATGCCGCGTGCGGGCTCGACCTTGTTCATCGGTGGAGGATGCTCCTTTCCCGGCGTTGCGGATAGAGTGTGGGGATCACGAACGCGCCGATCAAGTCGTCGCGCGCGCAATGGCGAATACGGCTCCCCCGGCGGTCGACGATGCGCTAGAAGCAAGCCGCCGCCGCGGCGCCGGGCCCGGCCTCTTTTGTCCAAGGATCCAGGATGCGACCCTCCAAGCGCGCCGCAGACGAACTGCGCAAGGTCAGCCTCGAGCGCGGCGTCGCGCGCTATGCGGAGGGCTCCTGCCTCGTGAAGTTCGGCGAAACCCACGTCCTGTGCACGGCGAGCCTGGAGGAGCGGGGTCCGCCGTGGCTGCGCGGGTCCGGCAAGGGGTGGGTGACCGCCGAATACGCCATGCTGCCGCGGGCCACCCACGAGCGCACGCGCCGCGAGGTGACGAGCGGGAAACCCTCGGGCCGCACGCAGGAAATCCAGCGCCTGATCGGCCGCTCGCTGCGCGCGGTGGTCGACCTGACGGCCATCGGCGAACGCCAGATCGTGATCGACTGCGACGTGCTGCAGGCCGACGGCGGCACCCGCACGGCGGCGATCACGGGCGGCTGGGTCGCGCTGCACGACTGCCTGCAGTGGATGCGCGGGCGCTCCATGCTGTCGGGCAACGCGATGAAGGACCACGTCGCCGCCATCTCCTGCGGCATCGCCGGCGGCGTGCCGGTGCTCGATCTCGATTACGCCGAGGATTCGGGCGCCGAGACCGACGCGAATTTCGTGATGACCGGCGCGGGCGGGATCGTCGAGGTGCAGGGGACGGCCGAGGGCAAGCCCTTCTCGGAGGAGCAGTTTCTGGCCCTGATGGCGCTGGCGCGGAAGGGCATCGGCCGGCTGGTCGACCTGCAGAAGCTGGCGGTGGGCTAGGCCGGGACTATCGGCGTCGGGTCAGGGAGGAGCATGCGATGGGACGCAAACTGTCTGGCAGGGTCGTGATCGCCACGCACAACGCCGGCAAGCTGGTGGAGATGCGCGACCTGCTCGCCCCGCACGGCGTCGATGCCGTGTCCGCCGGCGAACTCGGGCTGCCCGAGCCCGAGGAAACCGGCACCACCTTCATCGCCAATGCCAAGATCAAGGCCCTGTCTGCCGCCCTTTCGGCGAAGCTTCCGGCCATTTCCGACGATTCCGGCCTCTGTGTCTCGGCTTTGGACGGCGCGCCAGGCATCTACTCGGCCCGCTGGGCAGGGCCTGACAAGAACTTTGCCCACGCCATGGAAAAGGTGGAGGCGGCGCTGCGCGAGCGGGACGCGTTCGAGCCGGCCGACAGGCGCGCCTGGTTCGTCTCCGCGCTGTGCGTCGCCTGGCCCGACGGCCATACCGAGGAGTACGAGGGCCGGGTCGACGGCGTCCTCGTCTGGCCGCCGCGCGGCGACGCCGGCTTCGGCTACGATCCGATGTTCCTGCCGGACGGCCATGCGCGGACCTTCGGCGAGATGACCGCCGTGGAGAAGCATGGCCTGCCGCCGCTCGGCCTCGGCCTGTCCCACCGCGCCCGCGCCTTCGTGATGCTGTCGCAGGCCTGCCTCGACTGACGGTTCAGGCGTGTCGCGTCAGCGGAGTCGGATTTCGATGCACGCGGCGGTCGATCCCTTCCGCTTGCGTTTGCCCGGCAAAACGACGACATCACGGGCATGATCGCTCATCCTCCGTTCGATGCCGGCTTCGGCGTCTACGTGCACTGGCCGTTCTGCGCGTCGAAGTGTCCGTACTGCGACTTCAACAGCCATGTGCGCCACCAGCGCATCGACGAACCGCGCTATGCGGCCGCCTTCGCCCGCGAGATCGCGCACCAGGCGGAAATGACGCCGGGACGCACGGTGTCGAGTATCTTCCTGGGCGGCGGCACGCCCTCGCTGATGCAGCCGGCGACCGTCGGCGCCATCCTCGATGCGATCGCCGCGCACTGGAGCGTCGCGCCCGACGTCGAGGTGACGCTCGAGGCGAACCCGACCAGCGTCGAGGCGGCGCGACTGCGCGGCTACCGCGCGGCCGGCGTCAACCGGCTGTCGCTGGGCGTGCAGGCCATGAACGACGCGGACCTGCGCGCGCTGGGCCGCCTGCACTCCGCCTCCGAGGCGATGGCCGCCGTGGCGATGGCCGCGACCATCTTCCAGCGCTACTCGTTCGACCTCATCTATGCCCGCCCGCACCAGACGCCGGCCGCGTGGGCCGCCGAGCTGGAGGAGGCGATCGATCGGGCCGCCGAGCACCTGTCGCTCTACCAGCTCACCATCGAGGCGGGCACGATGTTCGAGCGCCTGCGCGACGCGGGCAAGCTGGTCGTCCCTGACGCCGAGAGCGCGCGCGTGCTCTACGACGTGACCCGGGACATCTGCGAGAAGCGGGGTCTCCCCGGCTACGAGATCTCGAACCACGCCCGCCCCGGCGCGGAGTGCCGGCACAATCTCGTCTACTGGCGCTACGGCGAATATGCCGGCGTCGGCCCGGGGGCCCATGCGCGGCTGGCGACGGGCACGGGGCGCTTCGCGATGTCGACCGAGCTCGTGCCGGAAGCCTGGCTCACGCGCGTCGAGGAGCAGGGGCACGGCGTCGTCGAAGCCGAGCGGCTGTCCGCGGAGGCGGAGGGCGACGAGTTCCTGCTCATGGGCCTGCGTCTCGCCGAGGGCATCGACCCGGCGCGCTACACGCTCCTGTCGGGCCGTACGCTGGACGAGCGCCGTGTCCGGAGCCTGCTGCAGGACAACCTCGTCGAGCCCGTCGGCGAAGGGCGCCTGCGGGTCTCCCGCGAAGGGTTTCCCGTTCTGGACGCCATCGTCGCCGATCTGGCGGCCTGATCGTCCCGCCGCTCCGAAGCGGACGGCGTCGCGCCGTCAGGTTCCGCTGCCGGCCCCGAAGCTGCGCGGAGCCGGGCTGACGATGGTGGCGGACCCGGCCCCGACCTGCATCACGGCGAGCCCGCGCTGGTTGGTGCCGTCGGTCCGGAAGCGGAACAGGCCGTCCGTGCCGATGATCCCGTCGGGGTTCGTCAGCGTGGCGTCGGTGAACCCGGCGGAGCCCATCTTGCCGTAGAGGGCCTCCACCAGGAACACCGCGTCATAGGCGAGCGAGGCGGCGCGCGTCGGCTCCTGCCCGTAACGGGCACGGTAGCGCGCTGCGAAGGCGTTGAAGCCCGCCTTGTCCGGCGCGGCATACCAGCCGCCTTGCAGGGCCCTGTTGGAGAGCGCGCGCGGATCGTCCCACGCGCTCGTGCTGAGCAACTGGTAGCGCACGCCGGCCGAGGCGAGCGCCGGACCGACGGCGGCCATGCCGTCCGCGTTGTCGGGCACGAACAGCGCGTCCGCCTGGTCGCCGAGCGCGGCGATGCGCTGCGCGGCCGCAGCGATCGTTCCCCTGTCGTAGCGCTCGAGCGCCGGCACGCGCAGCCCCCGCCGGGACGCCTGCTCCTGGAACGCGGCGGCCACCACGTTGCCGTAGGCCGTGTTCGGGATCATCGCGGCGATGGAGCGCTTTCCGCGCGAGGCAGCGAACTCGATGATGCGATCGACGTCGGATTCCGGCATGAAGCTGAGCAGGTAGACGCCCCGCGTCGCAACCGTCGCGTCCGTCGAGAAGGCAATGACGGGGCGGTTGGCCGGGCGCGTCACGGACCCGACGGCGGACACCGAAGGCGCCAGCAGCGGCCCGAGGATGATTTCGGCGCCTTCGGCAATGGCCTGCTGCGCGCCCTCGCGCGCGCCGTCGGCAGCGCCGCGATCGTCCTTCACGAGAAGCTGGACCTTGGAGCCGGGGTACTCGGCGACCGCCATCTCGGCGGCGTTCTTGAGCGAGACGCCGACGGCGCCCGGATTGCCGCCCGCCGACAGTGGCAGGATGAGGCCGACACGCACCTTGCCGGGAATGACCGGCACTTCGGCCGGGCCGGGGGCCTCCGCCACGCCCATGCCGGGCAGGCCGGTGGTCGTGCAGGCGGCCAGCCCGGTTGCGAGAAGGCCGGCGCAGGCGATGGCGCGCATCCGCCGCAGGGCGCGGGAGCCGCCGCCTGGGCGTTGCGGCACGGTCGGAACGGGGGCAAAGCTCATCGAAGCACGCAACACCGGCAATCCTCCTCCAACACCGTGCAGCCGACCTCCCGGAAGGCACCGGCCGCCGCGGCCGGAGGGTGTCGGCAGGCCGACATCCATGCACTGCACAGCTTCAACCCCCTCTTGTTAACCCATGTGGGGCTCCTTTGCGAAGCCCAACCGGCCATGGCATGGTCCCCGAACCATGAGAATCGCCGCATGAGCAGCAACAAGGCCACAGGCCGCGGGGCGCCCTCCGCCTTCACCGCCTTCGGCATGCGGGCGGAGGCGGCTGCGATCGCGCCGGGGCTGCATGTGGTGGCGACCCCCATCGGCAACCTCGGCGACGTCTCGTTCCGCGCCCTCGCGACGCTGGCGGCGGCGTCCGCCGTCCTCGCCGAGGACACGCGGGTCACGAAGACGCTGCTGGCGCACTACGGCATCACGACGCCCCTGATCGCCTACCACGAGCACAATGCCGAGGAGATGCGCCCCAAGGTGCTCGCCCGCCTCGCCGAGGGCCAGGCGCTGGCGCTCGTCTCCGACGCAGGAACCCCGCTCGTCTCCGATCCGGGCTTCAAGCTCGTCGGCGCCGCAGTGGCCGCCGGCCATCCCGTCTCGACCGTGCCGGGGCCCTCCGCGGTCCTCGCCGCGCTGGTGGTGGCCGGCCTGCCGACCGACCGGTTCTTCTTCGAGGGGTTCCTGCCACCCCGCTCCGCCGCCCGGCGCGAGCGGCTGGAGGCGCTGCGCGACATCCCCGGCACGCTGGTGTTCTTCGAGAGCCCCCGGCGGGTGGCGGAGATGCTGGCGGATGCCGCCGCCGTGCTCGGCGACCGGCCGGCGGCGGTGGCGCGCGAGCTCACCAAGATGTTCGAGACGGTGCGGCGCGGGACGGTGTCGTCCCTCGCGGCGGCCTATGGCGGCGAACCCGATCCCAAGGGCGAGATCGTCGTGCTGATCGGCCCACCCGACGCGGCCACTGCCGTTCACGACGACGACGCCGCGCTGGACGAGCGCCTGCGGCGGCAGCTCGCGGCGCTCTCGGTCAAGGACGCCGTCGACGTCGTGTCGCAGGAGACGGGCCTTCCGCGCAAGCGCGTCTACGCGCGCGCCGTCGCGCTGGTGAAGAGCGGGTGAGCGGGCAGCGCGGCCCCCGCGAGAGGCGGGCCGCGCTGCGACTGGGACTACACGCAGAAGTTGTTGCAACCCTCTTCCTGCGCCTGAAGGGCTACAGGATCCTCAACCGGCGCTTCGCGGCGGGCGGCGGCGAGATCGACATCGTCGCCTTGCGCGGATCGACTGTCGCCTTCGTCGAGGTGAAGCTGCGCGCCGACCTCGACGCTGCGGCCGAGTCGATCGGCGACGTGAAGCGCCGTCGCATCGCCCGCGCCGTCGCCTACTGGCGCATCCGCAACCCGTGGTCGTCAGGCTTCGCCTTGCGCGGGGATGCGCTGCTCATGGCCCCGTGGCGCTGGCCGCGCCACATCGAGGACGCCTTCTCGCTGGAGCCGTGAGGGAAGACACCCGGCGCGTCGCGTCCTCCCCACGTGGTCTCGCTCCCGGTTGCCAGACGCCGCGAAGCGGGGGATTGTGCCGGCCCGAACGACCTCGAGGATGCCGCCCATGCCGTTGACCGTCGCCGTCCAGATGGACCCCATCGAGCGCATCAACATCACGGGCGATTCCACCTTCGCGCTGCTGCTCGAGGCACAGGCTCGCGGCCACCATCTCTCCTACTACACGCCGGACCGGCTCTCGATGCGCGACGGCGTCGTCACCGCGCCGGTCCAGTCGCTGCGCGTCCAGGACGTGAAGGGCGATCACTGCGCGCTCGGCGAGCCGGAGCGGCGCGACGTCGGCCGCTTCGACGTGGTGCTGTTGCGCCAGGACCCGCCCTTCGACCTCGCCTACATCACCTCGACCCACCTGCTCGAGCGCATTCACCCGCGTACTCTGGTGGTGAACGATCCCGCCCAGGTGCGCAACGCGCCGGAGAAGATCTTCGTCACGCAGTTCCCGGACCTGATGCCGGCCACGCTGATCACCCGGGACAGGGACGAGATCGAGGCGTTCCGCGCGGAACACGGCGACGTCGTGATGAAGCCGCTCTACGGCAATGGCGGCGCGGCGGTGTTCAAGGTCTCGGTGAAGGATCCGAACTTCGGCTCGCTTTTCGACATGTTCGCCGCCACGTTCCGCGAGCCGTGGGTGGTGCAGCGCTTCCTGCCGAAGGTGGTGGATGGCGACAAGCGCATCATCCTCGTCGATGGCGAGCCCCTCGGCGCCGTGAACCGCGTGCCGGCGCCCAACGACATCCGCTCCAACATGGTCCGCGGCGGCGCGGCCGAGACGACGCAGCTCTCCGACCGCGAACGCGAGATCTGCTCGCGCATCGGCCCGTTCCTGAAGCAGATGGGACTGCTTTTCGTCGGCATCGACGTCATCGACGGCAATCTCACCGAGATCAACGTCACGTCCCCCACCGGCGTTCGCGCGATCAAGCGCCTCGGCGGCCCGGACCTCGCCGTCTCGATCTGGGAATGCATCGAGGACAAGCTGGGACGCCGCTGAACGCGTGCGGCGTCGGGGCGAGGGCCGTACCAGCCCTCGCCCCGCCGTTCGGGCTCAGCCCCGGTTCATCCTGACGGTGAGCTGCGGCTTCGCGTTGATGGTCTGGAAGACGACGCAATAGCGTTCCGTGAGCTTCAGGAGCGTGTCGAGCTTCTCCTGGGGGGCGTCGGTCTCGACGTCGAAATCCAGGCGGATCTCGCGGAAGCCGACGGGGGCCTCGCGGTCGACGCCGAGCGTGCCGCGGAAGTCGAGGTCGCCTTCGGCGCGCACGACGCCGCGGCGCAGCGGAATGTCGAGGGCGGTGGCGACGGCCTTCAGCGTCACGCCGGCGCAGGCGACGAGCGCCTCGAGCAGCATGTCGCCCGAGCACAGTTCCATTCCGCTGCCGCCCGAGGCCGGGTGCAGGCCGGCCTCGACCATGGCGCGGCCGGTCTCCAGCTTGCAGGCGATCTTGCTCTCGTCGATCTCGCCGGAGGCGCGCAGCGTGATCACCGCGGCGTCGGGCGCCTCGCGGTACTTCGCCTTGATAGGGGCCTGAAGGGCGCGCAGCGCGTCGGCGTCCATGGTCGTCTCCTGAGTGCTGTCCGGGGTGCTCGTTTCGTGACGGCGGCGCGGCCTACCACCAGTGGGCGGCGCCGGCGTCGGCCGTCTTCGGAGGCTCGATGTCGGACGTCTTGAGCGAGCGGTCAAGGGCGTTGAGCACGCGGCGCTTGGCCTTGTCGAAACCGACGGCGAGCTTGTCGCGCGGACGCTCGGCGTGGACGGTGATCGTCTCGTAGAGGCGGCCCGGGCGCGGCCGCATGACGATCACGCGGTCGGCCAGCGTCACCGCCTCGTCGACGTCATGGGTGACGACGACCACCGTCGGCCGGCTCGCCTCCCACAGCGTCAACAGGTGATCGTGCAGGCTCGCTCGCGTGAAGGCGTCGAGCGCCGAGAAAGGCTCGTCGAGCAGCAGCACGCGGGGCCTGGCGACGAGCGCGCGGGCGATCGAGACGCGCTGTTGCTGCCCCCCCGAGAGCTCGCGCGGCCAGCGGCCGGCGTGCTCGGCGAGATGCACGCGCGCCAGGGCGTCGATCACGCGCTCCCTCCGCTCGGCCGCCGGGACGTCGTGGATGCCGAAGCCGACATTGTCGGCGACCGTGAGCCAGGGCAGCAGCCGCGGCTCCTGGAAGGCGATGCCGACGAAGGGGTGCGGCGCGGTGATCGTCTCGCCGTCGACGACGATCCGTCCCCTGGAGGCCTGGTCGAGCCCGGCGACGAGGCGCAGCAGCGTGGTCTTGCCGCAGCCGGAGCCGCCGACGAGCGCGACGATCTCGCCGGCCGCCACCGTCAGGTTGATGTCGGACAGCGCGTGCGTGCCGTCCGAATAGGTCTTGGACAGATCCTCGACGACGAACATGTCAGAGCCTGTCCCGCACCGTGTCCTGCCAGCGCACCAGCGGGCGCGTCGAGAGCACGAGAATCGTGTCGCAGAGCTTGCCGAGCACGGCGAAAGTGATGATGGCGGCGAGGATGCTGTCGGGACGCCCCATCTGCTGGCCATCGACGAGCAGGTAGCCGAGGCCCTCCGACGCGCCCATGAACTCGGCGGCGACGACGAACATGAAGCCGAGGCCGAGGCCGGAGCGCAGCGAGATCAGCCAGGACGGCAGCACGGCCGGCAGGATGACCCGGCGCACCATCTCGAACCGGCCGAGCCGGAACACGCGGCCGACCTCGACGAGCTTGCGGTCGATCCCTTCGATGGCTCCGGCGACGCCCAGATAGACGGGAAAGAACACGCCCACGGCGATCAGCGCCACCTTCGACGCCTCGAAGATCCCGAGCCAGAGGATGAACAAGGGGACCCAGGCGATGGACGGGACGGCGCGCAGCGCCTGCAGGCTGGGGTCGAAGATGCGGCGCATCGTGTCCGACGTGCCGGCGACGGCGCCCATGACCGTGCCTGCGACCGCGCCAAGCAGGAAGCCCGCCAGCACGCGCAGCAGCGTCGCGCCGATGTGCGTCCAGAGTTCGCCGGAGGCGGCGAGGGCGGACAGCGTGGCGAAGATGCGTGAGGGCGGCGGCATGAGCCGTCCCTGTGCCCATCCGGAGCGCACCGCGAGCTCCCAGCCGAGCGCCAGCGCCAGCGGCAGCAAGAGACCGAGCAGGAGGCGTCCCGACGGGACGCGCGAGCGCGATGCCTCGGCGGGCGCCGCGAGGACGTCGTCGGTCAGGGTCGGGGCGGGCGCGGACATGCGTCGGATCGGAGGCTCGGGTCGTGGGGATAAATCGAAGGCGGGGCGGGCACTGTGCCCCGCCCCGCGCTCCGCGTCGAGATCAGGATCGCGACGGGATCACTGGGTTGCGGACGGACCCAGATATTTCGGCTCGACCAGACCCGCCACGACGGCCTTGATGTCGAGCTTAGCGTCGAGCACGCCGGCCTCCTGCAGGGCGACGCCGGCGGCGACGATGGTCTCGGCCTGCGCCGCGCCGATCGGGCCGTGCGTCAGCTCGGTGCGCTCCAGCTGGCGGGCGATGACCGCGTCCGGCAGCTTGGTGGCGGTGACGAGGCTCTTGATCAGCTCCGGCCGGTTCGCCAGCGAGTACTTCCGCGCCTCCTCGTAGACCTTCAGCACCCGCTTCACGACCTCGGGGTTCGCCTTGGCGAACTCCTCGCGGACGTTGAGCACGCCCCAGGTGTTGGCCTCGGGCTTGCGGTAGAACAAACGCGCGCCGCCCTCCACCTCGGCCGAGGCCATGATGGGATCAAGGCCGGCCCAGGCCTCCACGTCACCACGCTCCAGGGCGAGGCGGCCGTCGGCGTGCTGCAGGAGCACCAGCCGCACGTCCTTCTCGGTGAGCTTGTTCTCGGCCAGCGCGCGCACGAGGAAGATGTGCGGGTCGGTGCCGCGGGTGACGGCGACGCGCTTGCCCTTCAGGTCGGCCACCGTCTTGATCGCGCTGTCGCCTTTGGTGACCAGCGCCGTCCATTCGGGCCGCGAATAGACGTAGATCGACTGGATCGGATTTCCGTTGATCTTGCCGACGAGGGCGGCGGCGCCCGCGGTCGAACCGAAGTCGAGCGAGCCGGCGTTGAGGAATTCGAGCGCCTTGTTCGAGCCCGCCGACTGCACCCAGCGGATGCCGATGCCGTCCTTGGCGAATTCCTTCTCGAGCAGGCCGTTGTCCTTCAACACGAGGCTGACGGGATTGTAGGTCGCCCAGTCGATGCGGATTTCCTTGAGCTGCGCGGCGGCGGGGCCTGCGGCGAGCGCGAGTGCGGCGAATCCGGCGAGGCCGGCGATGGCGGTGCGGCGGGTGAACGAGACCATGAGGGTCCTCCAGAAGTCCACGGTGGCGGAATGCGGTCGTGGGTCCGAGGCTCGGCCTCGCCCGCGGCGCTTTAGCTGCATTTTTCCCGGGTGTGCCCGGGTCGCGCCCAGCAAGCTGCTCGCTCAAATCGGCGCTGTTCGTTCTTTATAGCGGATTGTTCGGTATGTCAAACAGTACGCGGCGCAGTGTGAGAATTCAATAATTTACAAAATCGCGTGTGAATAGACGAGCGCGGAAGGGTCCCGATCTACAGGCGCTTGTAGAACACGGTGGTGTCGCACAGGCCACCATCGGGCCACAGCGCGTAGTCGGGAATGACACCGGTCCGCTCCCACTCGAGCCGCGGATAAAGGCGCTCCGCGTCGGATCCCGTCGCCGTATCCAGCACGAGGAGCCGCAGGCCGCGCCGACGCGCCTCGTCCTCGACCGACTGCATCAGCGCCGCCCCGATGCCGCGTCCGCGCGCCCGGGAGTGGACCAGCAGCTTCGAGACGTCGGCCCGGTGCGGCTGGTTGGGTTTCGTGGCCGGGATGAGCTGCGCGGTTCCCACGATCTCCCCGTCCAGCAGCGCCCCGAAGAGGATGGTGCGGCCGGCCTCGACCTCCTCGATGATGCCGTCCCACCAGGGAATGGCGTTCGATGGACCGAACGGGTTCATGAAGCCCACGGAGGCGCCGCCGTTGACGCAGTCGACGAGGATGCCTGTCAGCGCGGGCAGCGCCGCCCGGGCCGCGGCGGCGTCGAGGATGCGGATGTCGTGGCTCATGGGTCGTCTCGGGGGATCGGGGTCGATGGCAGGGGAGGGGCCGAGCATACGAAACGGCGGGGGCGGTTTGAAGTCCCGGCCGCGGGGCGCGCCGCCCGCGCGCCCGTGTCGCTTGGAAATCCCGCGTGCGACTGCTATTTGCCCGGGCATGACCTCGCACCCCATCGACAACATCCGCAACTTCTCGATCGTCGCCCACATCGACCACGGGAAGTCCACGCTCGCCGACCGGCTGATCCAGTTCACCGGCGGGCTGCAGGCGCGCGAAATGGTGGAGCAGGTGCTCGACTCGATGGACATCGAGCGCGAGCGGGGAATCACCATCAAGGCCCAGACCGTCCGCCTCGACTACAAGGCGAAGGACGGCAAGACCTACATCCTGAACCTGATGGACACGCCCGGGCACGTCGACTTCGCCTACGAGGTTTCGCGCTCGCTGGCCGCCTGCGAGGGATCGCTGCTGGTGGTCGACGCGTCGCAGGGTGTGGAGGCGCAGACGCTCGCCAACGTCTACCAGGCGCTCGATGCCAATCACGAGATCGTTCCGGTCCTCAACAAGGTCGATCTGCCCGCCGCCGAACCGGAGCGGGTGAAGGAGCAAATCGAGGAGGT
>JAIYAB010000010.1 GCA_027489275.1 Hyphomicrobiales bacterium | reverse complement strand
CGCCTTGGCCTCTCGGCCTCTCCCGTCGAACTGGCGGCCGAGACCAGCGTCGAGGACATCGTCGCCACGCTGGCCCAAGGCGAGCCGCCGCGCCTCGTGGTGATCGATTCGATCCAGACCATGTGGACCGACACCGTCGAGGCAGCGCCGGGGACCGTCACTCAGGTGAGAGCGTCGGCCCAGATCCTCATCCGCTACGCGAAGACGACGGGCGCGGCCATCATACTGGTCGGCCACGTCACGAAGGACGGCCAGATCGCCGGGCCCCGCGTCGTCGAGCACATGGTCGACGCCGTCGTTTCCTTCGAGGGCGACGGCGCCCACCAGTTCCGGATCCTTCGCGCGGTGAAGAACCGGTTCGGCCCGACGGACGAGATCGGCGTCTTCGAAATGACCGGGCTGGGCCTTGCCGAGGTGGCCAATCCCTCGGCCCTGTTCCTCGCCGGACGCGACACGGGCTCGGCCGGCACGGCCGTCTTTGCGGCCATGGAAGGCACCCGCCCGCTGCTCGTCGAGTTCCAGGCCCTCGTCGCGCCGACCGCGCTCGGCACGCCGCGCCGTGCCGTGGTGGGCTGGGATCCCAGCCGCCTGTCGATGGTCATCGCCGTGCTCGAGGCTCATGCCGGCCTGAAGCTCGGACAGCACGACGTCTATCTCAATGTCGCGGGGGGCCTGCGAATCAACGAGCCGGCGGCCGATGTCGCCGCGGCGGCCGCGCTCGTTTCATCTCTCTCGAACTCGCCCCTTCCCGCCGACCGCGTCTACATGGGCGAGCTGGCGCTGACGGGGGCCCTGCGGCCGGTCAGCCAGGGCGCGGCTCGCCTCAAGGAAGCGGCAAAACTCGGTTTCAAGGCTGCAACGGTGCCAAAGGCGGGGCTAGACAGCATCGGAAGGCCGCCGATATCCATCGAACCCGCATCCGACGTCACCGACCTCGTGGCCGCCATTGCGGCACGTGGAAGTGGACGAAACCGTTGAACGGCCAGCAAACCGGGTGACGCGTCCGCCGCGCGTGGATATAAGTCGCGCGGAATGCTCGACTTCCGCGACGGTGCGGAATGGCCGCTGCCGCCGGTCCGTACCCACGCCCCAGGACACCGGGATCTCATGAGCCAATTGCCGGTCACCGCACTCGATCTCGTCGTGCTGGGCGTGATCCTGATTTCCGCCCTGCTTGCCGCTGTCCGCGGCTTCACGCGGGAAGTCCTCGCTATCGCCTCCTGGGTCGCGGCGGCTGCGGCCGCCTACGCGTTGCACCCCGCCGTGCTCCCCTACGCCAAGGAGTACATCCCCAACGCGCAGCTCGCGCTGGCGGCCGCGATCGCGGTGGTGTTCCTAGGCACGCTCGTCATCGTGTCCTTCATCACGGTGAAGCTCTCCGACCTGATCCTCGATTCGAAGATCGGCGCGCTCGACCGGACGCTGGGCTTCCTGTTCGGCGCCGGGCGCGGCCTGCTGATCGCCGTTATCGCGTTCGTCTTCTTCGACAAGCTCGTCGGCGAGAAGCAGCAGCCCGACTGGGTGAAGACGGCCAAGCTGCGGCCGGTCCTCAAGGAAACGGGCGACCAGATCATCGCGCTCCTGCCCGACGACCCCGAAGGCTTCATTGCCAAGTGGAAGAGCCGCAACCGCAACGAGGGCGATCCCGGCGAGCCCGCGACGGCGCCCGGCGCGCCCGCCGCGCCGACGGTTCCCACGTCGCCGCCGGTGCCCAACGGGCAGAAGCGTACCGACAACGGCGTCGATCCCTACAAGTCCGCCGACCGCAAGGCCCTGGGCCAGTTGGCTGGCGCGAATTCTGCAACGGTCGCCGCGCCCCGGTGACCCGGCGAAACCGGTGGTCCGCCATGCGGGGCGCCGGCGTTGATGATACGCCCCGCGGGGCCATATGAGGCATCGATGACGCAGCGTGACGGCTCGGCCGAAACCCTTGCCCATGGTCCCTTGCCTGGTGAGAATTCCCCCATGACCGGAGATTTCGATCTCGACGGCGACCGCCTGCGCGAGGAGTGCGGCGTGTTCGGCATTTACGGGCACCCCGACGCGGCGGCGATCACTGCGCTTGGCCTTCACGCCCTGCAGCATCGCGGCCAGGAGGCGGCGGGCATCGTCTCCTTCGATGGGAAGCGGTTCCAGTCGGAACGCGCGCTCGGTCTCGTCGGTGACACCTTCTCGGACCAGCAGACCATCGGCCGCCTGAAGGGCGACAACGCCATCGGCCATGTCCGCTATTCGACGACCGGCGAGACGATCCTGCGCAACGTGCAGCCGCTCTTCGCGGAACTGGACGGCGGCGGCTTCGCCGTCGCGCACAACGGCAACCTCACCAACGGTCTGACGCTACGCCGCCAGCTCGTGCGCGAGGGCGCGATCTGCCAATCGACGTCGGACACCGAGGTCATCCTCCATCTCGTCGCCCGCAGCCGGAAGAACCGCTTCATCGACCGCTTCATCGATTCGCTGTTCCAGATCGAGGGTGCCTATGCCTTCGTCGGGCTGACCAACAAGAAGCTGATCGGCGCGCGCGACCCGCTGGGCATCCGCCCGCTGGTGATCGGCGATCTCGACGGCCGCCCCATCCTCGCGTCCGAGACCTGCGCTCTCGACATCATCGGCGCCCGCTTCGTGCGCGACGTCGAGAATGGCGAGATCGTCGTCTGCTCGGAGGACGGCATCGAGTCGATCAAGCCGTTCGGCAACCAGCCGTCCCGCCCCTGCATCTTCGAGTTCATCTACTTCGCCCGGCCCGATTCCATCGTCCACGGCCGCCCGGTCTACGACGTGCGCAAGCGCATGGGCGCGGAGCTCTCGGCCGAAGCGCCGGTCGAGGCGGATGTGGTAGTCCCGGTGCCGGACTCCGGCGTGCCGGCTGCGCTGGGCTTCGCGCAGGCCGCCGGCCTGCCTTACGAGCTCGGCATCATCCGAAACCACTATGTCGGGCGGACCTTCATCCAGCCGACCCAGTCCGTGCGCGAGCTTGGCGTGAGGCTGAAACACAGCGCCAACCGCTCGGTCGTCGCGGGAAAGCGGATCGTCCTCATCGATGATTCGATCGTTCGGGGCACCACCTCGGTGAAGATCGTGCAGATGATGCGCGACGCGGGCGCGCGCGAGGTCCATTTCCGCATCTCGAGCCCGCCCATCACCCATCCCGACTACTACGGCATCGATACGCCGGAGCGGGACAAGCTGCTCGCCGCGACCCACACGCTGGAGGAGATGCGCAGCTACATCGGCTGCGACTCGCTGGCCTTCCTCTCCGTCGAGGGCATCTACCGGGCCATGGGCGAGAGCGCGCGCAACCCGGCGCGGCCGCAATTCACCGACCATTGCTTCACGGGCGACTATCCGACCCCGATCACCGACCGGATCGGCGAAGGCCCGAAGCAGCTTTCCATCCTCGCCGACGTTGTTTGAGCCCTCTCATGTCCGAAAAGCCCCTCTCCGGCCGCGTCGCGGTCGTCACCGGCGCATCGCGCGGCATCGGCCGCGCGGCCGCGCTCGGCTATGCGCGCGCCGGCGCGCACATCCTCGCCGTCGCCCGCACGCAGGGCGCGCTGGAGGAACTCGATGACGAGATCCGCGCGGTCGGCGGCAGCGCCACGCTGGTGCCGATCGACCTGAAGGACGTCGAGGCGATCGACCGGCTTGGCGCCGCCATTCACGAGCGCTGGGGCAAGCTCGACGTGCTGCTCGCCAACGGCGCGATCCTGGGGCCGATATCGCCTCTCGGGCACGTCCTGCCAAAAGCGTGGGACGAAATCATTGCCGTCAACGTGACCGCCAACTGGCGCTTGATCCGCTCGCTCGATCCGTTGCTCCGGGCGTCCGATGCAGGTCGCGCGATCTTCGTGACGTCCGGGGCGTCCTGGAAGAACCTCGCCTATTGGGGTCCGTATACGACGACCAAGGCCGCGCTGAACGCCCTCGCCCTCACCTACGCCGCCGAAACGGCAGCCTCGGCCGTCAAGGTGATGCTCGTCAACCCAGGCCCGCTGCGCACCCGGATGCGCGAAATGGCGATGCCGGGGGAGGATCCGATGACATTGAAGACGCCCGAGGATCTCGCGCCCCACCTGCTGCGCTTCGCCTCCCCGTCGTCGCAAGAGAGCGGCAAGGTGTTCGATTTCCCCGCCCTTGCGGTCAAGGCCTTCCGCGAGCCGGCCTGAGCACCCCGCTCAGGACGGGCGCCCCTTGTCGTAGGGGTTCTCGTTGGTGCGCAGGCTCAGCCGGATGGGCGTGCCCGGCAGGCCGAAGGTGTCTCGCAGCCCGTTGATCAGGTAGCGCTGGTAGCTGTCCGGCAGGCCGTCGAGCTGGTTGCCGAACAGCGCGAAATGCGGCGGGCGCGCCTTTACTTGCGTCATGTAGCGGATCTTGATGCGCCGGCCGGCGACGGCGGGCGGCGGATGCGTCTCCAGCACGCGCGACAGCCACTTGTTCAGCTGTGCCGTGGAGATTCGCTTGGACCAGATCGCGGCCGCGTCGAAGCAGGCCTGCAGCAGCCGGTCGAGGCCGTCGCCCGTGAGCCCCGATACCGGAACCAGCTTCGTGCCTTTCACGTGGGACAGCAGGCGCTCGCTGTCCTCGGTGAGCCGCTTCAGCCGCCCCGGATCGCCGGCCACGAGGTCCCACTTGTTGACGGCGACGACCAGCGCCCGGCCCTCGCGCTCGACCAGGCCGAGGATCGCCATATCCTGCTTCTCGAATGGGATGGTGGCGTCGAGCAGCAGCACGACAACCTCGGCGAACTTCACGGCACGCAGGCCGTCGGCCACCGAGAGCTTTTCGAGCTTGTCCTCGATCTTGGCGCGCTTGCGCATGCCGGCCGTGTCGAACAGCTTCACCTTCCGGCCGTGCCACGTCCAGTCGATGCCGATGGAGTCGCGCGTGATTCCGGCTTCGGGACCCGTGAGGAGCCGCTCCTCGCCGATCAGGCGGTTGATCAGGGTCGACTTCCCGGCGTTGGGCCGGCCGACGATGGCGATGCGCAGCGGACGCTCGATATCGTCGCCCTCCGGCTCGGCATCCTCGTCCGGCTCCGGCGGAGGGGCGGTGAGTTCGGGCAGCGCCGCGCACAGCGCGTCGTACAGGTCCGACAGCCCTTCCCCGTGCTCGGCCGAAAACGGGATCGGATCGCCGAGGCCGAGCTGGAACGCGTCGTAGGTTTCCAGTTGCCCGGCGCGGCTCTCGGCCTTGTTGGCGAGCAGGATCACCGGCTTGGCGGCGCGGCGCACCAGCTGGGAGAAATGCCGGTCGGACGGGGTGATGCCGGTGCGCGCGTCGATGACGAACAGGATCGCGTCCGAATGCAGCAGCGCCTCTTCCGTCTGCGCGCGCATACGCCCGGACAGGGTTGCCCCGTCGGCCTCCTCGAGGCCAGCCGTGTCGATGATCGTGAAGGTCAGGTCGCCCAGATGGGCCTCGCCCTCGCGCCGGTCGCGCGTCACGCCGGGCTGGTCGTCGACGAGCGCGAGCTTCTTGCCGACGAGCCGGTTGAACAGCGTCGACTTTCCCACGTTCGGCCGGCCGATGATGGCCACCGTGAAGCTCATGGCGGTCTCCGAGCGCTCCGCCCGCGCGAGCGGGATCAGGAGGCGGGTTTGACGGGGCCTGCCCGTACGATCGCGAGCAGCAGGTCCGCCCGCTGGCGCAGCGACGCCGGCGCGGCCTGGTCGGTGATGATCTCGTCGAGCCACTTGCCCGCCGCCTCGTAGTCGCCCGCCTTGAGGGCGGCGAGGCCCAGCAGTTCGCGCGCATTTGCGCCGAGCGCGCCGCCGGGCGCAAGCAGCGGCTCCAGCCGGGCCTTGAGTTCGGCCAGCGAGGCGGTGTCCGCAACCAGCATGCCCGCCCGCAGCCGCGCGATGTCGCGCATCAGGGCCGAGTACCCGGTGTCCGATGCAATGCCGTCAT
>JAIYAB010000028.1 GCA_027489275.1 Hyphomicrobiales bacterium | reverse complement strand
GTCGCCTTCCTCGGCGTCTATGCCTGGCGCGTGACGCAGGAGGCGCGCGAGCTGGCGCAGGCGCTCACCGCCACCGAGTTCGTACTGGCGCGCGAGCAGCACCTCTCGCAGCTCGACGGCCTCGCCGCCGCCGCCGCGCACGAGCTGGGCACGCCGCTGGCCACGATCGCCCTCGTCGCCAAGGAGCTCGACCGCAACGGCCCGAAGGAGGGGCTGCTGGCCGAGGACATCGCCCTGCTGCGCCAGCAGGTGGAGCGCTGCCGCGGCATCCTCGGCAAGCTCACCTCGCTCGGCAACGAGCCGGCCGGTCCGCTCGGCACCATGACGCTGAGCCTCCTCATCGAGGAGGTCGCCGGCCCGCACCGGCCCTTCGACGTCGAGATCGCCGTCAGCACCGACGGCAAGGGGCAGGAGCCGACCTGCCGGCGCAATCCCGGCCTCATCTACGGCCTCGGCAACCTCATCGAGAACGCCGTCGACTTCGCGCTGAACAGCGTCAACGTCACCGCGTGGTGGGACGCCACGTCGGTGCGGGTCGAGATCGTCGACGACGGCCCCGGCTTCCCCGGCGAGATCCTCGGCCGGATCGGCGAGCCTTACCTGTCGGCGCGCGGCAACCGCCGCGCCAAGGCGGGCGAGGGCGGCATGGGACTGGGGCTGTTCATCGCCAAGTCGCTGCTCGAGCGCTCCGGCGCCACGCTCGTCTTCGGCAACGCCCCCGGCGGCGGCGCCCGGGTCACCGTCACCTGGCCGCGGCTGAGCTTCGAGCGCGGTTTCGCCCAGGCCGGGCCGATGGAGACGTCTTTTCAGCTCTGAAGGCGTCCGGGGAGTGAACCGGAACCGCAGCCGGACCGTAGGAGGCAGCGGAGGACCGGAGTCATGCTGGACAGCGTTGCAACCGATACGACCGCGGCCGATATGAGCGCCATGGATCGAAGCCTGCTGATCGTGGATGACGACAAACCGTTTCTCACCCGCCTCGCCCGGGCCATGGAGGCGCGCGGCTACGTCGTCGTGACGGCCGATTCCATCGACGACGGCCTTGCCTGCATCCAGCGCGCGGCCCCGGCCTTTGCCGTGATCGACATGCGGCTGGCGGACGGCAACGGCCTCGACCTGCTGGCCCGCCTCAACGAGGTGCGTCCCGAGGCGCGCGGCATCATCCTCACCGGCTACGGCAACATCGCCACCGCCGTGACGGCGGTGAAGATGGGCGCCTACGACTACCTCGCCAAGCCGGCCGACGCCGACGAGATCGACTCCTCGCTGCAGGCGACGACCGAGAAGCGTCCGAAGCCGCCGGAAAACACGATGTCGGCCGACCGCGTCCGCTGGGAGCACATCCAGCGCGTGTATGAACTGTGTGGCCGCAACGTCTCGGAGACGGCGCGCCGCCTCGCCATGCATCGCCGGACGCTGCAGCGCATCCTCGCCAAGCGCGCGCCGCGCTGACCGAGCGACGCCCTACTCCGCCGCGAGGCGGGGCGGGGCGTGTCCGGCCGGCGGATGCATCATCTCGCCGGCCGCCGGCGGCAAAGCCGCCTCCTGCTCCGCCCGGCCCGACGCCATTTCTGCGTCTCCCGGGCGACGGTCGAGCGACCGGCGGAACCACAGCGCGTAGAGGCCGGGCAGGAACAGCAGCGTCAGGAACGTCGCGACGAACAGTCCGCCCATGATCGTGTAGGCCATCGGCCCCCAGAAGGCTGAGCCCGAGAGCGGGATCATGGCGAGGATCGCGGCGAGCGCGGTCAGCACCACCGGCCGCGCCCGGCGCACCGTGGCCTCGACGATTGCCTCCCGTCGCGACAGCCCGGCCTCCACGTCGGACTCGATCTGGTCCACCAGGATCACCGTGTTGCGCATGATCATCCCGGCGAGCGCGATGAGCCCGAGCAGCGCCACGAAGCCGAACGGCTTGTTGGCGAGGTTCAGCGCCAGCGACGCCCCGACGATGCCCAGCGGCGCGGTGAGGATCACCAGGACCAGCCGCGAGAAGCTCTGCAGCTGGATCATCAGGATCGTCAGCATCACGATCAGCATCAGCGGGAAGAGCTTGAAGATCGACGCGTTGGCCTTGACCGATTCCTCGATCGCCCCGCCGATCTCCATGCGGTAGCCGGCCGGCAGCGCGTCGCGCACCGGGGCGAGCCGCGGCCACAGCGCGTTCGTCACGTCGGGCGGCTGGACGCCGTCCACCACGTCCGCGCGGATGGTGATCGACATGTCGCGGCTGCGCCGCCACAGGATCGGCTCCTCGTGCTCGTAGCGCACCTTCGCCACCTGCGAGAGCGGCACGGCGACGCCGTTGCGCGCCAGGATCGTCAGGTCGCCCAGCTTGCCGAGGTCGATGCGCTCCTCCCTGCGGGCGCGGGCGATCACCTCGACCTTTTCCGTGCCGTCGCGCACCGTTGTCACGGGCACGCCGGAGATCAGCGTCTGAAGGGTCTGCGCGACGTCCTGCGGCGTAAGGCCCAGCGCGCGGATGCGGTCCTGGTCGAGCTCGAGGCGGATCGCGGGTGTCATCTCGTTCCAGTCGAGATGCGGATCGAGGACCCGCGGCTCGCCCCGCATCAGGTCGCGCACCTTGTAGGCGTGCTCGCGCACCACGAGCGGATCCGGGCCGACGATGCGGAACTGCACCGGGAAGCCGACCGGCGGGCCGAAGTTGAAGCGGTCGACGCGCACCCGCGCCTCCGACAGGGCGCCCTCGGCGATCGCCGCCTCGATGCGCGACTTGATGCGCTCGCGCGCCGCCACGTCCTTCGCCACGATCACGATCTCGGCGAAGGCCTCGTTGGGAAGCTGCGGGTTGAGGCCGAGCCAGAAGCGCGGCGAGCCCTGGCCGATGTAGGTCGTCCAGGTGGCGGCGTCGGTATCGCCCGCCAGCAGCGCCTCGGCCCGCTTCGCCGTCGCCGCCGTCGCGGTGATCGAGGAGCCTTCCGGCAGCCGCATCTGGAAGAACAGCTCGGGCCGCTCGGAGAGCGGGAAGAACTGCTGCTGCACCCGCCCGAACGCGCCGATGGCCCCGGCCGTGATGCCCACGGTGACGATCACCACCGTGACGCGGTGGTCGACGCACCAGGCGACGACGCGGCGCAGGCCGCGGTACATCCGCGTCTCGTAGACCGCGTGCGGATCGGCATGGGCGCCGCCCTTGCGCATGTCGGGCAGCAGCTTCACGCCGATGTAGGGGGTGAACACCACCGCGACGATCCATGACGCCACGAGCGCCAGAGCGACCACCCAGAAGATGCCGTTCGTGTATTCGCCCACCGAGGACGCCGCGAAACCGACGGGCAGGAAGCCCGCCGCCGTCACCAGCGTGCCGGTGAGCATCGGGAAGGCCGTGTGCTCCCACGCATAGGAGGCGGCGCGGATGCGGTCGTAGCCCTGCTCCATCTTCACCACCATCATCTCGACCGCGATGATGGCGTCGTCGACGAGGAGCCCGAGCGCGATGATGAGCGCGCCCAGCGTGATGCGGTGCAGGTCGAGGCCCATCGCGTTCATCACGATGAACACCATCGCCAGCACGAGCGGTACCGACAGCGCCACGACGATGCCCGTGCGCCAGCCCAGCGACAGGAAGCTGACGAAGAGCACGATGGCCAGCGCCTCCAGGAAGGACGTGGCGAACTCCGACACCGCCTTCTCGACGACGAGCGGCTGGTCCGCCACCTGCGCGATGTCGATCCCCTGCGGCAGGCGGTCGCGGAAGGCGTCGAGCTTCGCGCCCAGCGCCTCGCCCAGCGCGGTCAGGTTGCCGCCGCGCGCCATGACCACGCCCACCGCGATCGCCGGCTTGCCCTCCTGGCGCACCAGGAACTCCGGCGGGTCGCGGAAGCCGCGCGTCACCGTGGCGATGTCGCCCATGCGGAACACCCGCCCGCCCGCCTCCACCGGCGTGTCGGACACGGCGCGCACGCCGTCGAGCGCGCCTGAGACCCGCAGCGCGATCCGCTGGGCGTCGGTCTCGACGACGCCGGCGGCGGTAACGGCGTTCTGCCGCGCGAGGCTCTCGAACACCTGCTGCGGGCTCACCCCGAGGGTGGCGAGCTTGGCGTGGCTGAACTCGACGAAGATCTTCTCGTCCTGCGCGCCGTAGACGTTGACCTTGATGACGTCGGGCACCTTCAGCAGGTCCTGGCGCATCGCCTCGGCGACGGCCTTGAGCTGCGCGTAGTCCGCGCCCTCGCCGCTCACCATGTAGAGCATGCTGTCGACGTCGCCGTACTCGTCGTTGACGTTGGGGCCGATCAGGCCGGCGGGAAGCTGCGGGCGGATGTCTGTCAGCTTCTTGCGCAGCGTGTAGAAGAGGTAGGGCACCTGCCCGGACGGCGTGTTGTCGCGGAAAACCACCTGCATCGCCGTGAAGGACGGCTTCGTGTAGGTCTGCACGCGCTCGAAATAGGGCAGCTCCTGCAGCTTCTTCTCGATCGTGTCGGCGACCTGCTCCTGCATCTCGCGGGCGGTCGCGCCCGGCCACACCGCCGTGACGATCGCCACCTTGATGGTGAATGAGGGGTCCTCTGCGCGCCCGAGGCTGCGGTAGGAGACGACGCCGCCGACGATGACGGCAAGCATCAGGAAGAGCACGAGGGCCTGGTGGCGGACCGCCCAGGCCGAGAGGTTCATGCCGCGCATCGCCGCCTCCTCACAGACCGAGCGACTGGACGATGCGCACCGGCGCGCCGGGGTCGAGCTTGTGCACGCCCAGTGCCACGACGAGGTCGCCCTCGCCCACGCCCGACGAGACCAGCACGTGCCGGCCGTCGTGGCCGGCCACGGTGACGGGCTTGCGCGCCACCGCGCCGGTCGCCCTGTCGACGACCCAGAGCGAGGCTCCGTCCCCCTGGTTGAACAGCGCGGAGAGCGGCAGGCGGGCGACGCGGCCCTTCCCCTCTTCGGTCAGCGTGACGGAGGCGGTCATGCCGAGCTTGGGCGAAGGCGCCGCCCCCTTCAGCGTGAAGCGCGCCGCGTAGGTGCGCGTCGCCGGGTCTGCGACGGGCGAGAGCTCGCGCAGCACGGCCTCGTAGGAGCGGCCCTCGTCCGACCACAGCACGACGCGCGCGCGCGCCGCATGCACCCGCTCCACCGCCGCCTCGGGGATGGCGACGAGCGCCTCGCGCTCGCCCTCATGGGCGAGGCGGATGGCGGGCTGGCCGGCGGCCACCACCTGTCCGGGCTCGACCAGCGCCGCGGTGACGACGCCGTCGGACGTGGCGTTCAATGTGGCGTAGGACAGGGCGTTCTCGGCCAGGGAGAGGGCGCGCAGCGCGCGGTCGCGACGGCCCAGCGCCTCGTCGAGGGCGGCCTTCTGCCGGTCGTAGCTGGCGTCCGGCGTCCAGCCGCGGGTGCGCAGGTCGCCGAGGCGCTTCTCCTCGGCCGCCGCCTGCACGGCGGCGCTGGTCGCGGCGCGGACCTCCGCCTCGGCCTGCTCGCGCTGGATCGTCAGGTCCGCGATGTCGAGTTCGGCCAAGGGCTGGCCCTGCGTCACCGTTTCGCCGGCCTGCACCAGCCGCCGCGCGACCTTCCCGCCCACCCGGAACCCCAGGTCCGTCTCGATCCGGGGCCGGATCACGCCGACGAAGGTGCGTTCCGACTGCCCGGCCTCGAACTTCACCGGCGCGACGAGGACAGGCCGCTCGGCCCTGGGCTTGTCCGCCTGCGGCGCGGTCCGCGCCTCGTTGCAGGCGGCCAGCGCCAGCGGAAGAACGAGAACCGCTGCGGCCCGGACGATCGGAAGGCGCGCGGAGAAACGGCGGGGGAGGGGGAAGGCGGCCATGGGGAGGTGCTCGCTGGTCGACCCTGGGAGGGTTCTGCCGTCACTGAAGCCTCATTGCTGACGATTGTCAATATTCGTCAGCGCATAGTCGTTCAACGTTGCGAGAGGAGCCGCTGCCTGTCGCGTGCCTGCCCCCGTGCCGGCGGGCGAAGCCGAAGACCGCTCCCGCCGAGGCCCTTGGGCGCGCCTGCTCAGGCGTGATAGGGAGCGCTCGTACGGAGGGCCCCATGAACCCCATCTTCGCCGACCTGCCGACCACGGTGTTCGAGGTGATGTCGCGCCTCGCTCGCGAAACGGGCGCGATCAACCTCGGCCAGGGCTTTCCGGACGATCCGGGTCCCGAGGACGTGCGACGCAAGGCCGCGGAGGCGGTCATCGACGGCTGGAACCAGTACCCGCCGATGATGGGCATCCCCGAGCTGCGCCAGGCCGTCGCCGTCCACTATGCCCGCCACCAGGGTCTGGACCTCGATTGGGAACGCGAGGTCATGGTCACCTCCGGCGCCACCGAGGCGCTGGCCGGCGCGCTGATGGCCCTGCTCGAGCCGGGCGACGAGGTCGTCCTCTTCCAGCCGATGTACGACGCCTACCTGCCGCTCGTGCGCCGGGCCGGCGGCGTGCCGAAACTCGTGCGCCTGCAGCCGCCGTCATGGCGGTTCACCGAGGAGATGCTCGAGGAGGCGTTTTCCGACCGTACCCGCGTCGTGCTCTTCAACAACCCGCTCAACCCCTCGGGAAGCGTCGCGCCGGCCGAGGACCTCGCGCTGCTCGCCCGCTTCTGCGAGCGCCACGATGCCGTCGCCCTGTGCGACGAGGTGTGGGAGCATGTCGTGTTCGACGGGCGCGCCCACACCTCCATGCTCGCCGTGCCCGGCATGCGCGAGCGCTGCGTCAAGGTCGGCTCGGCCGGCAAGATCTTCTCGCTCACGGGCTGGAAGTTCGGCTTCGTCTGCGCCGCTCCCGAGCTGAT
>JAIYAB010000365.1 GCA_027489275.1 Hyphomicrobiales bacterium | reverse complement strand
CGGCGCGCTGGCGCAGCAGAACACCAATATCCGCGGCACCATCACCGGCTTCGACGGCAAGATGCTGTCGGTCGACGCGCGCGGCGCCGGGCCGGTGGTGGTCGAAGTGCCCGAGGCGGTCAACGTCGCCATCACGAAGCCCTTCACGCTGGCGGACGTGAAGCCGGGCATGGTGCTGGGCGTGACCACGATCAACCGCGCCGACGGCAAGGTCGTCGCCATCGATGTGCGGCCGATCCCTGCCACGGCCAACCAGGGACTCTCGCCGCACGACCTCACGCCGCAGTCGACGATGACCAACGCCGCAGTGGAGGCCACCGCCGCCGGCGCCGAAGGCAACGAGCTGACGCTGAACTACAAGAGCGGCACCGTCACGGTGCTCGTCCTGCCCGGAACGGCGATGTCGCAGGCGGCGCCCGGCAGCCGCGCCGATCTCAAGGTCGGCGAGACGGTGTTCGTGTCCGCCCGCAAGGCGGACGGCGGCGGGCTGACGGCGGCCCGGGTGCAGGTCAGCAAGGACGGCGTGAAGCCGACGCAGTGAACGGATCGCGGCCCGCCGGCCTCGGCGGGGGCGCGACGGCGACGGGCAGGGGGCCGTGGCCCATCCGCCGGGCCGCGGACTTTTGCGCTCGCGGACCCCTGACGGTCCCGCCGGGGCGACGGTTGAAAAGTGGCGTCCGGGCGTTGATGGCCGATTGACGCTATAACGTTAAAGTGCAGTGATGGTGCCCTCATCGGGGGATGACGTCGTGTCGGTACGGCCGCAGACAGTCCGCAGCACCGAAGACGCCGGGGGCCGGCTAGCCGGACCTCGCGGTCTAGGCGATGGACCCGCCTCCCGCGCCGCCACGGCCATCACCGCCACGGCCATCACCGCCGCCGTCGCCCCGGGCCCCGAACCGTCGGTGCCGCCATGCGCGTGACGGCGATCGAGACGATCCGCACCGACGCGCACGACAACCTGATCTGGGTCAGGATCGAAACCGATACCGGCCATGTCGGACTGGGCGAGACCTTCTTCGCGCCGGGCACGGTGGAAGCGCACATCCACGACGATGTCGCGCCGCGCCTTCTCGGCGGCGACGCCACGCGCATCGAGCAGTGGCACCGCGTCCTGATGCGCCATCCGGTCGGCTATGCGGCGTCGGGGGCCGAGGTCCGCGCCGCCTCGGCCATCGACATCGCTCTGTGGGACCTGATGGGCCGCGCCACGGGCCTGCCGCTGTGGCGGCTGCTCGGCGGCCTCGTGCGCGACGACATCCGCGTCTACAACACCTGCGCCGGCCCCCACTACGCGACGAAGGCGCGGGGCGAGGTGCGGCGGTGGTTCGGCATCGACCATGACGCCGTCGAGGCGCTCGACGATCTCAAGGCGTTCATGACGGAACCCGTCCGGCTGGCCCGCGCGCTGCTGGACGAGGGCATCACCGGCATGAAGATCTGGCCGTTCGACTTCGCGGCCTTCGCCAACGGCGGCACGGGCATCACGGCCGCGCAGGTGGAGGAGGGCGCGCGTCCCTTCCGGCTGATCCGCGAGGCGTGCGGCGACGCCATGGACCTCATGGTCGAACTGCACGGGCTGTGGGATCTCGAAAGCGCCAAGCGCATCATCGCCGCCGTCGAACCGTATAGCCCGGCGTGGATCGAGGATCCGATCCACATGCACGACGCGGAGGGCCTGGCCGAGCTGTCGCGCTTCACGCGCATCCCGATCTACGGCTCGGAGACGACCGCGACGAAGGAGTCCTTCCGGCGGCTGCTGGAGCAGCGGTCCGTGTCGATCGTCTCGTTCGACGTCGGCTGGTCCGGCGGCATCACCGAGGCGCGCAAGATCGCCGCGCTGGCCGATGCGTGGCAGGTGCCGGTGGCGCCGCACGACTGCACGGGCCCCGTCGGCTACGTGGCCGGCTCCTGCATCGCGCTGACGAGCCCCAACGCGCTCATCCAGGAAACGGTGCGCGCCTATACGCGCGGCTGGTACGCGGCCATCGCGACGGCGCTGCCGCCCATCGAGAACGGCCGGCTGAAGCCGCTGCCCGGCCCCGGGCTCGGCTTCGAACTCTCGCCGCACTTCCTCGCCGACGCCGGCACGCGCCGGCGCCGCTCGACCCTCGCCTGACCCGGAGACCGACATGGCCCAGCGAAGTCTCGCCGACATCCGCTCCACCCTGTTCACGGCCGTCCTGTCCGACTGCCTCGACCAGGTCGGCGTCATGGACCAGGCGTTGCCCTCCGCCATCCGGCCGCTCGACGAGGCCCTCGTCATGGTGGGCCGCGCGCGGACGGCGGCCTTCATGGAGGTTTATCACGTGCCGGAGGGCTCCAATCCCTACGAGCTGGAGATCGCCCTCATCGACAGTCTCGGGCAGGACGAGATCCCGGTCTTCGCCTGCTCCAACCCTGCCCGCATCGCGCCATGGGGCGAACTGCTCAGCACGGCGTCGAAGGTGCGCGGCGCGGCAGGCGCGCTGATGGACGGCTGCGTGCGCGACATCAAGGCGATCCGCGCGATGGACTTCCCGGTGTTCCACCAGGGCATCGCACCGCTCGACTCCAAGGGCCGCGGCAAGATCATGGCCATCGACGTGCCGATCCGCTGCGGCGGCGTGCAGGTGTTTCCCGGCGATCTCGTGTTCGGCGACGCGGACGGCGTCGTGGTCATCCCCAAGGCGGTCGAGGCCAGGGTGCTCGATCTTGCCTTCGAGAAGGTCACCGGTGAGCGCAACACGCTTCGCGACCTGCAGCGCGGCGACAAGCTCGCCGATGTCTTCGCCCGCTACGGCATCCTCTGAGCGCTTCCCGGAGAACCCCGATGATCGTCGACTGCCACGTCAACGTTTATGACGACGACCAGATGCTGCCGCTCTACGCCGAGCTGGCCCGCCGCGCGCGACCCGGCGGCTTTCCGTTGAAGAGCAATTGCGAGGACGTCTTTGCGGCGATGCAGGACGTCGACAAGGCGATCATTTTCTCGCTTCGCTACAAGGACGCCATCGGCATCGACGGCGACGACGAGGTCACCGCGCGCGCCGTGGCGAAGCATCCCGACAAGTTCATCGGCTTCGCCTGCGTCGATCCGCGGATGCCCGACTGCATGGACCTGCTGGTCCACGCCATCGAGGATCTCAAGCTGAAGGGCGTGAAGTTCGGCCCGATCTACAACGGCGTCTCGCTGCTCGATCCGCGCCTGGAGCCCGTCTACGCCTATCTGCAGAAGAACAACCTGCCCCTGACCATGCACATGGGCACCACCTACGGCACCAACGCCCCCATCCATTGCGGGCGGCCTCTGGACGTCGACACGATCGCGCACCGGTACCCGGACCTGAAGATGATCATGGCCCACATGGGCCACCCCTGGTACGAGGAATGCATCGTCGTTGCCCGCAAGAACCCGAATGTATACTGCGAAGTCTCCGCTCTTTACTACAGGCCTTGGCAGTATTACAATATCCTGATCTGCGCACAGGAATACCTGATTACCGAGTGGAACAAGATCTTCTTCGGAACGGACTTCCCGTTCACCTCGGTGAAGGACTCCATCGAGGGCCTGCGCACGATCAACCGGCAGGTGGAGGGCACCAACCTTCCGCGCGTCGCCGAGACGACGATCGAGCGCATCATCCATTCCAACCCGCTCGAACACTGGTGGCACGGCGGCTATCCGGGCTGAGGCGACGAACCGGGCGCGCCGGGCCCGTCCCGCGCGCCGACCGAACGAGGCGACCATGGCCGACGACGACCAGAAGAAGAAGGGCCTGCGCTCCAGCGAATGGTTCGCGCGGCAGGATTCCTACGGCTTCATCTATCGCTCCTGGATGAAGAACCAGGGCCATGCGCAGCGCATGTTCGACGGGCGGCCCGTCATCGGCATCTGCAACACGTGGTCGGACCTGACGCCCTGCAACGGGCACCTGCGCGGCCTCGCCGAGCACGTGAAGCGCGGCGTCTACGAGGCCGGCGGTTTCCCGCTCGAGTTCCCGGTGACATCGCTGGGCGAGCCGGTGATGCGGCCGACGACGATGCTGTTCCGAAATCTCGCGAGCATGGATGTCGAGGCCTCGATCCGCGCCAATCCGATGGACGGCGTGGTGCTGCTCGTCGGCTGCGACAAGACCACGCCGGCCTGCCTGATGGGTGCGGCGAGCGTCGGGCTGCCGACCATCGTCGTCTCGGGCGGGCCCATGCTGTCGGGCCGCTGGGAAGGCCGTCAGATCGGCTCGGGCACCGACGTCATCCGCTTCAAGGAGGCGGTGCGCGCGGGCACGATGAGCGTCGAGCAGTTCATGGCGGCGGAGGCGGCGATGTCGCGCAGCGCCGGCTCCTGCATGACGATGGGCACGGCCTCGACGATGGCCAGCCTGTGCGAAGGCCTCGGCGTCTCCCTGCCGGACAACGGCGCGATCCCGGCGGTCGACAGCCGCCGCCAGGTGCTGGCCTTCGAGTCCGGCCGCCGCGCGGTAGAGATGGTCCGCGAGAACCTGACCCTGCCGAAGGTGCTGACGCGCGACGCGTTCCACAACGCCATCGTGCTCAACGCGGCTCTCGGCGGCTCGACCAACGCGGTCGTCCATCTGCTCGCGCTGGCGGGCCGCCTCGGCGTGGACCTCTCGCTGGACGACTGGGACCGCTGGGGCCGCGACGTGCCCTGCCTCGTCAACCTGATGCCGTCGGGCCAGTACCTGATGGAGGACTTCTACTACGCCGGCGGCGTGCCGGCCGTGCTCAACGAACTGCGCGCGCGCCTCGCCGCAGGGCAGGTCACCGTGACGGGCCGCTCCATCGGCGAGGCCAATGACGGCGCTGCCATCCACGACGCGAAGGTGATCCGCACGCTTGCCGAGCCGTTCAAACCGCTCGGCGGCATCGCCGTGTTGCGCGGCAACCTCGCGCCTGACGGCGCCGTGCTGAAGCCGTCGGCTGCCTCGCCGGGGCTGCTGCAGCACCGCGGCCGGGCGGTGGTGTTCAAGGGGCCCGACGACCTGAAGAAGCGCATCGACGATCCCGATCTCCCGGTCGACGCAGACAGCGTGCTCGTGCTGCAGTATTGCGGGCCGAAGGGATACCCGGGCATGGCCGAGATCGGCAACCTGCCGATCCCGCCGAAGCTCCTGCGGCAGGGCGTGACCGACATGGTGCGCATCTCCGACGCAAGGATGAGCGGCACAGCCTACGGGACGGTGGTGCTCCACGTGGCGCCGGAGGCCGCGGCCGGCGGCCCGCTCGCGCTGGTCCGCGACGGCGACTGGGTGGAGCTGGACGTGCCTGGCCGGCGGCTGCATCTCGACGTGCCGGAGGCCGAGCTGGAGCGGCGCCGCGGCGAGCTGGCGGCTTTCGTGTCGCCCTACGAGCGCGGCTGGGAGAAGCTCTACGTCGAGCACGTCATGCAGGCCGACAAGGGCGTCGACCTCGACTTCCTCGTTGGATCGAGCGGCCCCTACGTCGACAGGACATCTCACTGATGGCCGCGCTGCGCGACGAGGCGGACGAGGAGATGCGCGGACGCGCCACCCTTCGCGACGTCGCGGCGCTCGCGGGCACGACGCCGATGACGGTGTCCAACGTCGTCAACGGCCGGGCCGGCCAGGTGGGGCCGGAGGTCGCCAAGCGCGTGCGCGCGGCGTGCGAGCGGCTCGGCTACCGGCCGCACGCGAACGCGCGACGGCTGCGGACGAACCGCCGCCAGGCGATCGGCGTCGTCATCGTCGATCCCTCGCCCGCCTACGTGTCGGACCCGCTGACGGCGGCGATGCTCGCCGGCCTCACAGCCAGCCTCGGGCGGGAGGGCTACAGCACCGTGCTGCACGGCGTTGCCCCCGCCGAGCTCGACGACGCGCCCTTGCTGCGCCACATCGAGAGCGACGGCATCTGCCTGATGCTGTCCGGCACGCCGGCCAAGCGCCGCGTCATCGTCGAGCGCGTGCGCGCGCTCGGCCAGCCGCTGCTGCTGCTGCAGGACGATGTGGGCGACGGCATCGCCGATGCGGCCAGCATCGTGCAGGACGACCGCGGCGGCGCGGCGGCGCTGGCGCAACATCTGTTCGACCGGCCGGTCGGCCATACCGTGATGCTCGTGCCCGAGCAGCCCTGGCCCGCCATGGAGCGGCGCGAGGCGGGCGTGCGGGACGTGCTTCGCCGGCTCGACCGCCCGCCCGCCTTCCACGTCCTGCGCTGCGGCGACGAGGGGTTCGAGCCGACGCAGGCGGCGCTGGCGGCCCATGTCGCGCGCCATGGCGTGCCGGACGTCGTCATCGGCGGCAACGACCAGATGGCCATCGCCGGCATGAAGCTTCTCGCCGGCCGCGGCCTGCGCATCCCGCAGGATGTCCGCGTGTCGGGCTTCAACGGGCTCGATTTCTGGCGCTACGCCACCCCCGAGCTCACCACCGTGTTTTCGCCCGCCTATAAGCTGGGCGAGGCGGCCGCGGCGGCGATGCTCCAGCGCCTCAGCCTGGGCGCCTTCAGCTTCCGCCAGCAGGTCCTGCCGGTGCGCTTCGCCGCGCACGGCTCGACGCTGGCGTCCACCGACGCCGATCCCGCAGGGCGGGGCGGCAACGACCGAGTCGAAAGACCGGCAGCGACCTCGCGCAAAAGGGGACAACCACGATGATCACGATCAGGACCTTCGCCTCGCGGGCCGTCCTCGGCGGCCTCGCTGCGACACTCATGGCAGGAACTGCGCTCGCGCAGGCGTCCCAGTGCGGACGCAAGGGCGGCGACCTCACCTTCGCGCTGGAGGCCCGGGTGCCCGGGCTTGACCAGCACGCCTCGAACTCGTCGGCGACGCGCAACGTCTCGATGAACATGTTCGAGACGCTCGTCACCCGCGACGAGAAGATGAACCCCGTGCTCGAACTCGCCGAGAGCATGGACCAGAGCGCCGACGGGCTGACCTACACCTTCAAGCTGCGCCAGGGCATCACCTTCCACAACGGGAAGACGATGACCTCCGCCGACGTCGCCGCCTCGTTCCAGCGCTACTCCAAGATCGGCGTCGACCGCTCCATCCTCGAGCCCGTCGAGAAGTGGGAGACGCCCGACGCGAACACCTTCGTGCTCAGGCTGAAGGAGGCGCGCCCGACCTTCATCGAGCAGCTCTCCGCCTTCACCGTCCCGGTGGTGATCATCCCCGCCGAGAACGCCGAGGCGGCGGCCCAGCAACTGCCGATCGTCGGCACCGGGCCGTTCCAGCTCGAGGAGTTCAAGCCCGACAGCCACGTCAAGCTGAAGCGCTTCGCCGGCTACAAGCCTGATACGCGCCACACGACGATTTCCGGCTTCGGCGGCAACAAGGAAGCCTGTGTCGACACCGTGACCTTCCGGATGATGACCGAGCCGGCCGCCCGCACGGCGGCGCTCGAGGTCGGCGAGATCCACGGCGTCGAGGACGTTCCGGTCGCGTCGCAGAAGCGGCTCGCCGGCAACAAGGACATCAAGCTGTCGCGGCTCGAACTGTTCACGATGAACGTCGCCTATCCGAACGCGTCCTTCCCGCCGACGGACAATCCGAAGGTGCGACAGGCCATCCTCGCCGCCATGGACTTCGAGGAGATCATGGAGGCGGCCAGCGACGGCCAGTACAAGCTCAACAAGGGCTTCCAGTTCCCCGGCATGAACTACTACAGCGAGGCCGGGGCGGAGAACCTGAACCAGAAGAACAAGGAGAAGGCGAAGAAGCTCCTCGCCGAGGCCGGATACAAGGGCGAGAAGGTGACGCTGCTCACCAATCGCGAGTTCCCCTACATGTACAACACCTCGCTGGTGATGGCCGAGCAGCTCAAGGCGGCGGGCATCAACGCGGAACTCCTCGTGCTCGACTGGCCGGCCGCGCTGCAGAAGAGCATCAAGGAGACCGAGGGCTGGAACTTCTTCTACACCGGCTGGATCACCGTGATCGCGCTCGGCGGCCCGCAGACGATGCGCCAGATGGCGGCTCCGTCCTTCGTCTGGAAGCCGAAGGAGCCGGACGCCGAGTTCCAGGCGGCGTTCCAGGTGCTGTCATCGGGCAAGACGCTGGACGAGCGCAAGGCGGCCTTCGCCAAGGCGCAGGCCCGCGCCCTCGACCAGGTGATGGCGATCCCCTTCGGCGCGATGCCGAAGACCCAGGCCGTGCGCGCCAATGTGGAGGGCTTCAAGTCCTACTACATCCCGCGCATGTCCGGCGTGTGGATCAAGGGCTGACCGGAACAAGGCGCGCCGGACCCCCGGCGCGCCGCTCTCTTCCCGACGAGGGCCGATGGCTCGCTACGCGCTGAAGCGCCTGCTGCAGATGATCCCGCTGCTGCTCCTCGTGAGTCTGATCAGCTTCGGGCTCATCAAGCTCGTGCCGGGCGATCCGGCGGTGGTGATGGGCGGGTCCAACGCGACGCCGGCGGAGATCGACGCCATCCGCCGCAATCTCGGCCTCGACCAGCCGGTGTGGCAGCAGCTTCTATCCTTCTACGCCAACCTCGCCCGCGGCGACCTCGGCCGCTCGCTCCTGCTCGGCCAGCCCGTTGCCGAGGCGTTGATCGAGCGCGCGCCGGTGACGCTTTGGATCTCGCTCTACTCGCTCATTCTCACGGTCGTCGTGGGCATGGCCACGGGGATCGTCGCCGCGCTGCGCCACAACACGTGGGTCGACCAGGTGGTGTCGGTGGTGGCCCTGATCGGCGTCTCGTTGCCGAACTTCTGGCTCGGGCTGATGATGATCGTGCTGTTCTCGGTCTGGCTCGGCTGGCTGCCGACGGGCGGCTACGTCGCGCCGTCCGCCGATGTCGTCGGCTTCCTGCGCACGGCGACGATGCCGGCGCTAGCGCTCGCCTTCCTGCAGATCGGGCTGCTGACCCGCATCACGCGCTCGACGATGCTCGACGTGCTGGGGCAGGACTATATCCGCACCGCGCGCGCCAAGGGCCTTCCCGAGACCACGGTGGTGCTGAAGCACGCGCTCGCCAACGTCATGATCCCGGTGATCACGGTGATCGGGCTCATCCTGTCGGTGCTGCTGTCGGGCTCGATCATCGTGGAGACGATCTTCAGCGTGCCCGGCATCGGCTCGCTGCTCGGCAACGCCATCCTGCGGCGCGATTACCCGATGATCCAGGGCGGGCTGCTGTTCGTCGCGGCCGGCCTGATGCTGCTGAACCTGATCGTCGACGTCCTCTACGGCGTGTTCGATCCGAGGGTGCGCGTCGATGGCCGCGGTTGACCTCGCCCCGCTTCACAGGCCCGGCCTGCTCGCCCGGCTGCGCCCGGGCCGCACGATGCGCCGGCTGCTGCGCAACCGGGCCTTCGTCACCGGGGCGATCCTGTTCGGCTTCATCGTGGTGGTGACGCTGCTGGCGCCGTGGATCTCGCCGTCCGATCCCAACCGCATGGCCATCCGGTTCCGCTTCCGCGAGCCGTCGTGGGAGTTTCCTTTCGGCACCGACAATCTCGGCCGCAACATGGTGAGCCGCGTGCTGTGGGGCGGGCGGCTGAGCCTCGAGATCGGCGCCTGGGTCGTCGGCCTCAACGCGCTGTTCGGCGTCATGCTCGGCGCCGCTTCGGGCTATTTCCGGCGGCTCGACGGGCCGCTGATGCGCTTCTCCGACGCGCTC
The DNA here is from genome assembly GCA_027489275.1 of Hyphomicrobiales bacterium. Taxonomy (GTDB): domain Bacteria; phylum Pseudomonadota; class Alphaproteobacteria; order Rhizobiales; family Beijerinckiaceae; genus Alsobacter. The sequence continues at coordinate 934 of JAIYAB010000365.1, read as the reverse complement.
ATGGCGTTCCCCTCGGTGCTGCTCGCCATCGGCATCGCGGCTGCGCTCGGCCCGTCGGTCACCACCGTCGTCGTCGCGTTGTCCGTCGTCTACATCCCGCGCACCGCGCGGGTGCTGCGCGCCTCGGTTCTCGTGGTCCGCGAGCAGGACTACGTGCAGGCCGCGCGCGCCTGCGGGGCGGGGGACCTGCGCATCCTGCTGCGCCACGTCCTGCCCAACTGCATGGCTCCGCTCATCGTCCAGCTCAGCTTCGTCTTCGCCTATGCCGTCCTGTCGGAGGCGGTGCTCAGCTTCCTCGGGCTCGGCGCGCCGCCGACGACGCCGAGCTGGGGCATCCTCATCGCCGAGGGGCGCGGCTACATCCGCGAGGCGGCGTGGCTGACCGCCATCCCCGGCGGCGCCATCGCCGTCACCGTGCTGGGCCTCAACCTGCTCGGCGATGGGCTGCGCGACGTGCTGGACCCGCGGCTGAAGGTGGACGCCCGATGAGCGCGCCGCTTCTGTCGGTCACCGACCTGTCCGTCGCCTTCCGCACCGACGAGGGCGAGGTCACGGCGGTGGACAGGGTGTCCTTCTCCGTATCGCCGGGCGAGGTGCTGGGCATCGTCGGCGAGTCGGGCTCGGGCAAGAGCGTGTCGGCGCTTGCGGTCATGGGCCTGCTGCCCAAGCCCGGCGGCCGCGTCACCTCGGGCGAGATCCTGTTCGAGGGCGAGGACCTGCTGAAGCTGCCGGAACGGCGCATGCGCGCCATCCGCGGGCGGCGCATCGGGATGATCTTCCAGGAGCCGATGACGTCGCTGAACCCGGTCTTCACCATCGGGGACCAGATCGTCGAGACCATCGTCCACCACGAGCGCATCGGCCTTGTCGCCGCACGTGAGCGGGCGGTGGACATGCTTGCGCGGGTCGGCATCCCTTCGGCGCGCAAGCGGTT
>JAIYAB010000157.1 GCA_027489275.1 Hyphomicrobiales bacterium | reverse complement strand
GGCAGCGGCGACCGCCATCACCGCGTCGAGATCGGCGGCGGCCATGGGGGTCCAGGCCGACATCGACCGCTCGGCGGCGTCATCCGGGTGGGTGGAACGGCCGGGCATCGTCGTCTGCGACCGGCTCAGGCGCGGGCGGCCAGCGGGTCGTTGTCGAGCAGGATGGGCTGGCCGTGCGGAGTGGCGCGGGCGGCGCGGTCCCAGGCGTCCCGTCGCTGCTCCAGCGCCGTCGACGTCGCCGCGCCCTTCTCGACGACGAGCCGCTCGAGGGCGGCGAGCCAGTGCATGTAGTAGGTGTCCCCCGTGTCCGCGTCGCCGGCGGCCTGCGCCATGCGGATTTGAGACGCCAGATGCTCGGCCCACTCGCTCCAGGTGAACAGCCCCGCCTCGTGCAGCGCGACCGCCATGGCGAAGGCCTGCGCCTCCCATGGCTCGCGGAAGACGGGGCCGCCGGCGTCGCAGGGGATGGACGGGATGGCGCGCAGGACCGTGCGGGCAGCGTCGGGCGCGGTCATGGGGCGGGCTCCAGATAGGGTTCCCAGCAGTCGACCGAGACGGTGAGCGAGGGATCGGCATCCGCGCCCCACAGTTCGCGGCCGTCGAAGACGACTCCGTAGCACCAGCGGGGGTCTTCGCCGCGGAAATGCGCGTTGCTGTCGGGGTATACGAAGACGCCGTGCACCCGCTCGACGGTCCCGGTCTTTCCGCGGGCATAGCGCGGCAGGCGGGTGTGTCCGGTCGGATTGATGTTCAGGGTGCGGACCCGGTCCCCCGCCGCGAAACGCGCGGCGCAGGTCGCCGGCCGCATGCAGCCGGCCCCGCGCGCCAGGCCGGCCGCCATCGCGCCTGCCGTCAGCGCGGGGCGCGCGGTCTCCCTCGCCTCGCGCAGCGAGCGTCCGGCGGCGAGCTCGTCCGGGCCGATGAGGCCGCGGGCCAGCAGCATCCGCTCGAGACCCTTCAGCCAGATCTCGTAGTAGCTCGACGTCAGGTACTCCGGCGGGGGGATCGTCTCGCGGGCATGGCGCATCGCGTCGAGGTTCCACTCGCCGAGACCGGCCGCGGCGATGGTCACGGCGAGGGCGCGGCGCTCCCACGGGGCGTGGAACAGCGGCTCTTCGGGCTCCGGCACGACCGGGCCGAAGCCCATCATGCCGCCGAGATCCTGCGCGCCGTTCATGCGGGCGCCTTTTCGGGGGCCAGCGGAAGGCCGGTGCCGATCATGCTGTCGCGGGTGACGAGGCCGGCGAGGCGATCCTCGCTCCAGCCTTCGGTCCCGGCCGGCCGCATGGGGAGGACGAGGTAGCGCAGCTCCGCCGTCGAATCCCACACCCGGATGCGGGTCGCGGCCGGCAGCGAAACGCCGAAGTCGGCGAGAACGCCGCGGGGGTCGATGACGGCCTTCGAGCGGTAGGGGGCGGACTTGTACCAGACCGGCGGCAGTCCGAGGACCGGCCACGGGTAGCAGGAGCACAGGGTGCAGACGACGAGGTTGTGGGTGTCGGGCGTGTTCTCGACGACGATCATGTCTTCGCCCTGCCGGCCGCCGAAGCCGAGTTCGGCGATGGCCGCGGTCGCGTCCTGCCGCAGCCGGTCCAGGTAGGCGGGATCGCTCCAGGCGCGGGCGACGACCCGGGCGCCGTTGCGCGGGCCGATGCGCGTCTCGTAGGTCTCGATCAGGACGTCGAGGGCGGCGGGGTTGATCAGTCCCTTCTCGGTGAGGATCGATTCCAGCGCGCGCACGCGCACCTCCGTTTCGGAGAGCTCCGAATGGTCGTGATCGTGCTCGTGGTCATGGTCATGATGATGACCATGCTCGTCATGATGATGGTGTTCGTCATCGCCGGGAGGATTGCCCATGCGTTCCGCTCCGCCGCAGTGCCTTCGGCGGAGACTAGCGGCTGACGGCAGGCGACGCCAACCCCGTCGGGCTCAGGCGATGTGCGTTGCAACCCTCGCCACGTGAATGGCGACCAGCGCCGTCAGCCCCGCGATGATCAGGACGTCGATGAGGCGGTAGGACTCGACTTCGCGAATCCGACGCATGTAGCGGGTTATGGCCATGGTCCTCATGACGGGTTCTCCAGGGGCATCGTTCGGACGGCCCTGTCGCACCATGGCGCATGCACGTGAAAAGCGAGCAAAAAGGCTTGGTATACTTTTAGTGTTCGGCGCGCCCGCTCAGGCGATCCTGACGGCGGCCGCCTTGGCCACCCGTACGGCGAGACGGACCAGCGAGAGGTCCGACCCCGGCGGGCCTATCAGCGACAGGCCGAACGGCGCGCCCTGGTCGAGGGCGACCGGGATCGACACCTGGGGGCAGCCGGAGAGGCCGGCGAGGCAGAGCAGACGCAGGGCCTGGGCGCGGTCGGCCTCCAGGTCCTCGGGCGTGGCATCGAGACGGGGGGCAGCGCCCGGCACCGTGGGCAGCAGCAGCACGCCGTCGCCCCCCAGCATCGCCCTGAAGGCGGTCCGGAAAGCCTTGCGGACGGCGACGGCGTCCTTCACCTCCGCCTTCGGCAGGTCGCGGCCGTAGAAGAAGCGGTCCTCGATTGCGGGCATCAGGGCCGGCTTCCAGCGGTTGATGAAGTCGCCGTGCGACTGCCAGGCATCGGCGCCCTGGACACGGCGGAAGGCCCAGTAGAGCGCGTCGAACCCGCCATGCGCGGCGCGGGTCTCGACGAGCGGAGCCATCATCGTGTCGATGCGGCCGGCGACCGCCTCGATGGCGTCGCGCGCGCCGTCATGGGCGAGGGCGAAGCAATCGGTCGCCTTCAGCAGGCGAGGCTCTGCCGGCAGCGGGACGGAGTCGGCGTCGAAAATCGCCGCGGCGACGCGCTCGAAGACCTTGCCGTCGCGGGCGAACCAGCCGGGCGTGTCGAGGCTGTCGGCCAGCGGCATGGTCATGGCGAGCGGCAGGCGGCCATGGGTGGGCCGGATGCCGAACAGACCGCAATAGCTCGCCGGCCCACGCACGGAGCCTCCGGTGTCCGAGCCAAGCCCGATGTCGCACAGGCGCGCGGCCGTGGCGGCGGCCGAGCCGGACGACGAGCCGCCCGGCACCCGGTCCGGCGCGGCCGGATTGATGGGCGTGCCGAAATGCGTGTTGATGCCGTTCAGCGAGTAGGCCAGCTCGACCGTGTGGGTCTTGCCGACGAAGGCGGCGCCGGCGTCGAGGAAGCGGCGCACGATCGGCGCGGTCGCCGTCTTGATGCCCGAGATCGCCAGCTTGGTCGGCTGCCCGCAGCCCGTCGGGTAGCCGGCGACGTCGAAGATGTCCTTGACCGCCAGCGTCAGGCCGGAGAGCGGGCCGCTCGTGGCGTGCGCCACCGGCGCCGGCGGATAGGGGACGAAGGCGTGGACGGCGTCGTCGGCGTCGAACATGGCAGGTTCCGGTCGCGGCAGGGGCGGACGGGACCGTCCGCATGAGAGGGCCGCAGCATTGCCCGCACCGGGCGATGCCGCAAGCCTCGCCGTGGGGTTGCGCCCTCAGATCCCCGCCGAGCCGCCGTCGGAGCGCGGGTCATGGGCGGCGGCGACGGCGCCGTCGGTCGGGCTGCGAGACAGCATGCCGGCGTGTCCGAACGTGTCGGAATAGGCCGCGTCGACCACCTCCACCCGTTGGCCGGCACGCTCGAGAGCGCGCAGGAGCCCGGGGTCGAAGCGGTTCTCGAGCTTCAGCGACGTAGCGGAATCGCCCCATGTCTTGCCGAGCAGGAAGCGCGGCGCGTCGATGGCCGCGGCGATGTCCATGCCGAACATCGCATGGCGGGTGAAGATCGTGGCCTGGAACTGCGGCTGCCCGTCGCCGCCCATGCTGCCGTAGGAGACGATGCGCCCGTCATCCATGGCGGCGAAGGCCGGGTTCAGCGTGTGGAACGGGCGGCGGCCGGGCTCCAGCGGGTTCAGCGCGGCGGGATCGAGCGAGAAGGACAGGCCGCGGTTCTGCCAGTGGATGCCGGTGCGCGGCAGGACGCAGCCCGAGCCGTACTCCCAGTAGATCGACTGGATGTAGGAAACGGCGACGCCCTTTGCGTCGATGGCGCCCATCCACACGGTGTCGCCGTCGCCGAAGGCGAGCGGGAAATCGGCGGCGGCGGACATCGAGATCGCGCCGGCCTCGCGGGCGAGCCGCTCCGGCGTGAGGAAGGCGTCGGGGTCGTGGGGCATGCGAAGCGGGTCGGTGACGATGCCGTCCCGGATCCGGAAGGCCCGCTTCGTCGCCTCGACGAGGCCGTGGATATGGTCGAAGCCCTCGCCCCGGGTCACCCCGAGCCGGGCGAAGATGCCGAGGATGATCAGCGACGCAAGGCCCTGGGTGGGCGGCGGGAAGTTGTAGAGGGTGGCCCCGGGGATGCGGATCGACAGCGGCGGGACGCGGCGCGCCCGGTACCCCTGCAGGTCGGCGCGGGTGACCGGCGCGCCCAGTCGCTCCAGATCGACGGCGATCTCGCGTCCGACGTCGCCGCGGTAGAAGTCGTCGGGGCCTGCCTTGGCGAGTTGCTCCAGCGTCGCGGCCAGCGCCGGAGCGTGGCGGATCGTGCCGGCCGCCGGCGTCTTGCCATCGACCAGGAAGGCGTCGGCAAAGCCGGGCGCCGCATGGAGCGCCGCTTCCGCGTTCGGGCGGGTTCGCGCTTCGGAGGGCGACACGGCGTAGCCGCCCCGCGCATGAGCGATGGCGTCCGAGAAAAGATCGCGCCACGGCATGCGGCCGCCGAAGCTCTCCGCGATTTCCTTGGCTGCCGACCAGCCGCCGGGCGCGCCGGCGACCGTCAGCGCCGCGTCGGGCCCGCGCGACGGGATGACGTCAAAGTCCTTGTCCCGGTAGCGCCGGATGGTGGCGAGGCTGCCGGCCGGCCCGCAGGCCTCGATGGCATGGACGCGCCCGCCCGGGTCGCGCACCAGCCAGAAGCCGTCGCCGCCGATGGCGTTCATGTGCGGGTAGACGACCGCGATGGTCGCCGCCATGGCCAGCATCGCCTCTATGGCGTTGCCGCCCTCCGCCAGCACGGCCCTGCCCGCCTCGGCAGCCGCAGTGTGCGGGGCGGCGACGGCGGCGCGGGAGAAGACGGGGGTGTGGTCGGCCATGGGTGACACTCGCGGGAGGGAGGAGCGGGCGGCGATGCGATGGTCCGGGCCGCAGGCGCTGCATATGCGCCGCCTTGCCATCGGACCGCGCACCATATAGTCGAGAACCTCAGCGCGGACCATGGAGCGTGTCGTGGCGAACAAGGGCAGCGTGAACACCCGCAACCTGGTGACGATCGTCAGCCTGGCGATTCTCGTCGGGACGGAAATCATCGGCGTGGCGCTGGCCGCGGGCTGGGCGCTTTCGGGCCTCTTCGAGCTTCATCTCGTCTTCGGACCGCACGTGGACAAGGTTCTGATGGGCCTGTTCACCGCGCTTGGCCTCTACGCCATGGTGCGTTTCATGCAGCGCGCCGTGCAGGTGGAACCGATCCGCGATTGAGCGCGGCGCGTACGCCAGATCGCCGCCACATTGATCGTCGAGAAGGTCGGCGCCGTTCCTCGGCCGCGCGGCGCCAGCGGATCGGCCCCAGCCGACCGTTGCGCAATCCCCCGACACGCCCAATATGCGGACAGCCATGAGCCTTGACCGTCGCAATTTTCTCCAGCTCGCCGCCGCGGTGAATGTCGCGGCCCTCCTGCCGTCCGCCGCCACGGCCGCGACCGAGGCGGCCGCGCCCGCGCTGACCTTCGGGCCGGCGGAGCCGTTTTCGTACGACAAGCTCAAGCAGCTGGCACGCCTGCGGGCGCAAAAGAGCTACATCGCGCCGCCGCGGCCCGATCCCGCGATCGT
>JAIYAB010000221.1 GCA_027489275.1 Hyphomicrobiales bacterium | reverse complement strand
GGATCAGCAGCGCCGCGACCGTGACGCCGGTGCGCAGCGTCGCCAGCACGGAGGGACCGCGGTCGCCGCGCAGCCAGCGCCAGGCGGACAATCCGGCGACGAGGAAGGCGCAGGTGAGCCCGGAGGCCAGCAGCATGTGGGCGAGCCTGTAGGGCATCGACGGGTTGAAGACGACGGCGTGCCAGTCGGTCACGAAGGCGACGCCGTCGCGCAGCTCGAAGCCGGCCGGCGTGTGCATCCAGGAGTTCAGCACGAGGATCCAGAACGCCGACATGGTCGTGCCGAAGGCGACGAGAACGGTGGCCAGCGTGTGCACCCAGTTCTTCACGCGGCGATAGCCGAACAGCATGATCCCGAGGAACGTCGCCTCGAGGAAGAAGGCCGTCAGCACTTCGTATGCGAGCAGCGGACCGGCGACGTTGCCGACGCGCTCCATGAAGCCCGGCCAGTTGGTGCCGAAATGGAACGACACCGTGATCCCGCTGACCACGCCCAGCGCGAACGACAGCGCGAAGACCTTCACCCAGAAGCGGTAGGCGTCCATCCACGCCTCGTCGCGCGTGGCATTGAAGCGCAGCTTGAAGAACAGCAGCATCCATCCGAGCGCGATGGTGATCGTCGGGAACAGGATGTGGAAGGAGATGTTCGCGCCGAACTGGATGCGGGCGAGGATGAGCGGGTCGATGGCAGACATGGGGCTCTCCGGGGGCGAGATGCCTTGGTTGCGAACTAGGACGGCGCGGTGTCGCTGCGCCTGGGCCGCGGTCGGGATCCGGGAAGGACGAGGAGGCGGTCCTTCATCTCCAGCACCTTGACCACCTTCGAGCCGAGGCCGAGCAGCTGCACGAGGCGCTCGGTCTCCAGCTTCTCGACGTCGGCGTACCAGCCGGTCATGAGCTCGATGATCTCGTGCATGTCGCGGATGCGGGCCTGCGCCTGGACCTCCTCGGGCGTCCGCGGCGCCTGCATGAGGAGTTCGCGCAGGACGCTGAGCGTGGGGTCGATCTCCCGCTTCTTGCGTTCCTCGACGAGGGTCCGCACGATCTGCCAGACGTCTTCGGGCGTCGCGAAATGGTCGCGGCGGTCGTCGGGCATGTGAACGAGGCGCACGAGCCGCCAGGACTGCAGCTCCTTGAGGCTCATGGACACGTTGGAGCGCGAGACGCCCAGCCGCTCGACGATGTCGTCGGCGCACAGCGGCCGCTCGGCGACGAAGAGCACGGCGTAGATCTGGCCGACCGTCCGCGCGATGCCCCAGCGCGACCCCATCTCGCCGAAGTGGAGGACGAAGGACTGGACAAGGGGAGAGAGGTTCATCGTCTTTCCGCTATTTCAGACATTTCTGAAATAACAGCGTCGGACGATGAATGCCAGCGGCACGGTGTCGCTGGCATGGGGGCCGGCCTGCGCAGCCGGCAGGCCTGCCCCGCATGCCCGGCGCGACGCCCGCGGCGCGGGGGCGTTGCCGTGACGGCCGCTTCCCGTCAGGGTAGCGCGCCGTCCACGGCATGATGCCGGCGCCAGGTGCGACCGAGGGGCGGAACGGACACGGAGCGCCCGCGCGGGCGGAAGGCACGAGATGGCAGCGGTAGAGACTTACGCCGACATTCGCGACGCGGTGGGCAAGCTGTGCGCCCAGTTCCCCGGCCCCTACTGGAGGGACCTCGACCGCCGCATGGCCTACCCGACGGATTTCGTCCAGGCGCTGACGCAGGCCGGGTACCTGTCGATCCTCGTGCCGGAGGAGTATGGCGGCTCGGGCCTGCCGCTGTCGGCCGCCGCGGCCGTGCTGGAGGAGATCCAGCACGCGGGGTGCAACGGCGGGGCCTGCCACGCCCAGATGTACACGATGGGGACGCTCCTGCGGCACGGCTCGGACGCACAGAAGCAGCGCTGGCTCCCGGGCATCGCCGACGGCTCGCTGCGCCTGCAGGCCTTCGGCGTCACGGAGCCCACCAGCGGCACCGACACCTCCTCCCTGAAGACGACGGCGCGCCTCGACGGCGACCACTACGTCGTCAAGGGCCAGAAAATCTGGACGAGCCGCGCCGAGCACTCCGACCTGATGCTGCTGCTGGCGCGCACGACGCCGCGCAGCGAGGGCATGAAGCGCACCGAGGGACTTTCGGTGCTCCTCGTCGACATGCGCGAGGCGCGCGGCAACGGCATGACCATCCGCCCCATCCGCACCATGATGAACCACTCTACCACGGAGGTGTTCTTCGACGACCTGCGCGTGCCGGCGGAAAACCTCGTCGGCGAGGAGGGCAAGGGCTTCCGCTACATCCTCTCCGGCATGAACGCCGAGCGCATCCTGATCGCCGCCGAATGCGTCGGCGACGCCCGGTGGTTCATCGAGAAGGCGAGCGCCTACGCGAAGGACCGGCACGTTTTCGGCCGGGCCATCGGCCAGAACCAGGGCGTGCAGTTCCCCATCGCCAAGGCTTACGCCGACATGCGCGCCGCCGAACTCATGGTGCGCGAGGCGCTGCGCCTCTACGAGGCGGGCGAGAACCCGGGGGCCGAGGCCAACATGGCGAAGATGCTCGCCGCCGACGCGTCCTTCGCCGCCGCCAACGCCTGCGTGCAGACGCACGGCGGCTTCGGCTTCGCGGAGGAGTACGACATCGAGCGCAAGTTCCGCGAGACCCGGCTGTACCAGGTCGCGCCGATCTCGACGAACATGATCCTGTCCTACATCGCCGAGCACGTGCTGGGGATGCCGCGCTCCTACTGACCGGGAGGCGGCCCGCGTTACCGGACCGGGCGTTCCACTGCTAGACTGATCGGCGTGCGCGGCCGCCGCGGATTCGCGCGGTGCGGTCGGCGTCGCGTTCATTGCCCTTCTGCCCGGGACACGACAGACAGTGGCCGATGCCATCAATATCCCCGTCTACAGCGACGCCCTCGTCGTGCTGGGGACGGCCGGCATCGTGGTGCCGCTCCTGCGACGCTTCGGCGTCAACCCGATCCTCGGCTATCTCGGCGCAGGCGCTGCGCTGGGGCCGCTCGGCCTTGGCTCGTTCGTCGACGAGCTCCCGCCGCTGTACTGGCTGACCGTCGTCGATGCCGCCAACGTCGCCAGCATCGCCCAGCTCGGCGTGGTGTTCCTGCTGTTCCTGATCGGGCTGGAACTCTCCTTCGCCCGGCTGATGACGATGCGCCGCAGCGTGTTCGGCCTCGGGATGACGCAGGTGGTCGTGACGACACTCGTCCTGTCCGTCGCCATCGCGCTGATGGGGCAGGACCCGGCGCCGGCCGCGATTCTCGGCGCCTGCCTCGCCCTCTCGTCGACCGCCATCGGCATCGAGCTGCTCTCCAGCCAGGGACGGCTGCACACGGCGAGCGGCCGCTCGTCCTTCGCCATCCTGCTGGCGCAGGACCTCGCCGTCGTGCCGATCCTGCTGCTCGTCGCCGTGCTGGCCGTGAAAGGCGACGTGCCCATCACGACGAGCCTCGTTTCCGCGCTGGGGCAGGCCGCGGCGGCGCTGGCGCTCATCGTGCTGCTCGGGCGCACCACGCTGCGGCCATTGTACCGCCTCGTGGCGTCGGCGAATTCCAGCGAGCTGCTGCTGGCGGTGACGCTGTTCGTCATCGTGGGGACGGGCGTGCTGGCGGCGATGGCCGGCGTCTCGATGGCGCTCGGCGCGTTCGTCGCCGGCCTGCTGCTCGCCGAGACCGAGTACCGCAAGGTGATCGAGACCATCATGGAGCCCTTCAAGGCGCTCCTGCTGGGGATCTTCTTCTTCACGGTCGGCATGAGCATCGACGTGCGGGAGATCGCCCGCGAGCCGCTGCTGGTGCTCGGGGGCATCGCCGCGCTGGTCGTGCTGAAGGCGGCGATCCTGTACGCGCTGTCGCGCGCCTTCGGGCAGTCGCGGCCGGCGGCGGTCGAGACGGCCGCGTTGCTCGGGCCGGCGGGCGAGTTCGCCTTCGTCGGCATAGGCGCCGCGCTGGTCGCCGGCGTCGTCGACGGCACGACGGCCGGCTACGGCCTGACCGTCGCCTCCCTCTCGATGGCGCTGATCCCGGCCATGTCCGCGCTCGGTCGCCGCGCAGCGCAGCGCCTTACGCCCGAGGGACCGGCCGATCCCGAACTCGCCGTGGTGCCGGCGCCGACCGCAGGAGCCACCATCGTGGTCGGCCACGGCCGCGTGGGGAAGGTCGTCTGCGCCCTGCTCGGCGAGCACGGCAGGCCGTTCCTCGCCGTGGACCTCGACGCCGTCGGCGTGTCGCGCGATCGCCGGCAGGGGCATGCCGTCTACTACGGCGACGCCTCGAACGCCTCGTTCCTGAAGTCCTGCGGCATCGCGGAGGCGTCGGCGCTCATCATCACGCTCAACAATGCCGACGCGATCGACGCGGTCGTGGACAATGTCCGCCGGATGCGCCCCGACATCCCGATCTTCTCCCGCGCCCGCGATGCCGCCCACGCCCGCCATCTCTACGGCCTCGGCGTGACCGACGCGGTGCCAGAGACCATCGAGGCGAGCCTTCAGCTGTCCGAAACGGCCCTCGTCGGCATCGGCGTCCCCACCGGCCTCGTCATCGCCTCGATCCACGGCAAGCGCGGCGAGTTCCGCGAGGAACTGCAGGCGGCGGCCAAGCGGTCGCGGGCGGCGCGGAAGGAGTGAGGAGCGGATAAAACGATTGCCAAGGCCAAGCCATTGAAAAGCTTGGCGCTCCCAAGGGGACTCGAACCCCTGTTTTCGCCGTGGGAGGGCGGAAAACAAACTTTCTATCTGACCAATTCCATCTATCGAAACTCAGAGATTTCAACGCTTTTCGGGAGATCTGCCCTTCCTTGTCCGGCGGCGTACAGCGCCGTATATTTGACAGATATTGGACAGGTAGGGCGGTACGCCATGGCTAAGGTACTCAAGGAGACTGCCGTCACCACCAAGTCCGCACGGGCAAAGCTGGCTGAGGGGACGCACTGGCGTTCGATAGATCCCGATACCCACTTGGGCTACCGAAAAGCCCCGCGAGGCGGTCGCTGGCTGGTGCGCTGGTACCTGGGCGACCAGACCTACCGGCAGGCGACCCTCGCGACGGCAGATGATGTCTTCGAGGCCGATGGTGTTGAGACACTCGACTACACGCAGGCCTGCATAGCCGCGCGCCACCACGTGGCGCAGGCTCGGGCCGATGTACGTGCTGAGACGGCAGGGCCACCCGTCACCGTGCGTTCCGCCATTGCGGCCTATTGCGATACCCGCGAGGCGCGCGAGCGTTCCCAACGCGGAGAGAAGGGTCTGAAGCGTGACGCCCGGTCACGGCTCACACTCCATGTTCTCTCGGCGTGCGTTGCAGACCTGCCGTTGCATCGACTGAACGAGGAAGCGCTGCAGGAGTGGCGGAGCGGGCTGCCTGACGCACTTGCCCCTTCCTCGGTGCGTCGGCTGGTCAACGACTTCAAAGCAGCCCTCAATGCTGCGGCGCGGACGCACCGCGCTCGCATGCCAGCAGAGCTCGCTGGCGTCATCCGTCACGGCCTCTCCACAGATGCCCCGGCGCGCTCCGAGGCTCGCAAGCAGATCCTGACGGACGCCGACGTTCGTCGGATTATTTCGGCTGCCTGTCAGGTCGACGAGGCTCGGGGCTTCGAGGGAGACCTAGCCCGTTTGGTCATCGTGTTGGCCGCCACGGGGGCGCGCTTTTCCCAGGTAGCTGAAATACGGGTCGGCGATGTGCAGGTCGCTGAACGCAGGCTCATGGTGCCGACATCGAAGAAGGGGCGGGGCGTCAAACGAACGGGCTCGATCGCGGTTCGCGTCGGAGATGACGTGATCGACGCACTTCGGCCGGCCATAGCAGGACGCAAGGGTCCGGCGCCGCTCCTCGAGCGGTGGCGCTATGTGCAAGTGAAGGGCGCGACCTGGAAGCGTGACAGGCGCGGCCCCTGGGCTACCGCGAGCGAAATCACCCGGCTGTGGGCAGAGATTGTGAAGACGGCGCAGCTGCCTATCAACACAGTACCCTACTCGCTGCGTCACTCGTCGATCGTGAGGGGGCTCCGGGCGGGACTGCCTGTGCGCCTGGTAGCCGCACTGCATGACACCTCATCAGCAATGATCGAGGCCCACTACGCGGCCTATATAGTCGACGCGCTCGATGAACTTGCAGCGAGGGCCGTCGTCAATCTCGTCACGATCCCAGCGTCGCCTTCACCTAGTATGAAGCCCGATTAATGCCGATAAGAGCCGCCTCGTAGGGCGGGACATTCCGTTCGGCCAAGCACTCCGTGCGGAAGTCCCCAAACGACATTCAGGCCAACAGATAGCGGCCCTGCTCGTCACGCCGAACCTTCCCCTGGCTGGCCAAGCGGCTCAGGGTCGCCGGCACCGAAGACAGTTTCATGCTCGGATTGTCCGCAGCAATCAGATCCTTGATCTGGGACGAGTTCAATCCTCCCGGGTACTCGGCCAAGGCTCTAAGGCAGAGCTGCATGACCTGCCCGTGCCCGGCCCGGCCTGATCCATCATCAATGCCGAGGAATGCCTCCAATTGGCTCTTCCGTTCTTCCAAGGAAGCGATCTCAGCGTCGATACGCTCGATTTCGGCCGCCGCTTCGGCTCTGACCGCGGCTTCTTCAGCTGCCAGTCTTTCCTTCTCTTCGTTGATACGTCGCAGCTTTTCATCGAGGTTCATGACGGCATCCGGTCGATCATTGATAGGCGTTGACGCCGTGCCTCAACGAGGACAGGCGCATGCGGATCAGCTTCTCTCGTTCGGCAACAAACTCAGGCAGCATCAAAGGATCCCAGAGCTGCCGGTCCGACGGGATCAAGTGCCGCTCGCAGTAGTTATCATCTAGGCCGGAGACCCACTGATGGAAATCCGTTGCACTCTTTCGATTGTTTTCCGCGTTGGTCAGCAACTGAAGATTGCCGATGCGTGCCGAGGCCTCGATGATTTTCTCTACCCGCGAAAGAGCGAGGTTCTGTCCCAAGAGCGCTTTGCGGGTCACCCCTGCCTGCGGAAAGATATGATCCACGTCGTGTGGGATGTTGCCCCAAGACTTCTCCTCGTACAGCAGTGAGAGGAGCAGAAAGGCGGACTTTTGTCCGTACTTGGTCAACAGGAGCTCGTCGATAACCTCGTCCGAGAGAAACGTCGGCCGCCTGCGCTGGCGAGATAGCTTCTCGAACAGTTCGGAGACTGGGAAATCTCGCGACGTATTGAGTTCAGCCGCGATTACCGCCTTCGCGACGCCGATCGTGTTGTCCGAGGTGCCTCCAAAAGCTCCCGTAAGCAGCGCTGCAATGAGCCAAGACCGAACGTTTTCGCGGTTGCGGGCGTGGTCCGCTGACTGGGATTCCAGCAGGTCAGTACCAGTTCTGCAAAGATAATACGCAATAGGGAGAAGCGCGTTAAGGCTTGTCAAGTTTTCCCGATCAATACCGAAGCTGTTGACCAGCAAGAATGTGCGCTTGAGTGCCAGTTTGATCCGATCCCAATTGGATCGCATTATTTCCAGATTTTTGTTGGTGAAATTTGCAATC